>JAKBFV010000018.1 GCA_021833365.1 Pseudomonadota bacterium
CTTCCTGCACCAGCTACGGATCGTTTCGTAGCTGACTGTCACTCCCCGCTCAGCCATCATCTCCTCGACGTCGCGATAGCTGAGGCAAAACCGAAAGTACAGCCAGACACACTGACGGATGATGTCGATGGGAAAACGGTGGCGAGGGTAGCGGCGATGAGTGTTCATGGTGATCATTGCACCAGATCTCGGTTTACCTGACAATACCTTAAAAACCTTAACTTGGGTGGATTGGTGTGATCACGACCTTGCCATGCATCTTGTGGCGTCCAGCCATCCAGATGTTGATGGTGGCGGACTTGATTGTACCAGAATCGGAATTCAGCAAGAACGCATTGCAGGCTGCTGAAGTGGTGAATTTCCAGTTGATCGAGTTTTTCTTTCACGGTACCAAACAAGCGTTCAACCCTTCCGTTCTGCCAGGGATGACCAGGCTGGGTACGCTGATGGCCGATGCCCAGTAATCGCAAGGCGAGTGTGAATCGTTTGGAAGTGAAGCATGCTTCGTTGTCAGTACGTGTTGATTTGCGCCGAAACCTGAGCCGCATCATAATCCAGATTAAGCTGACAATACCCTGGAATTACCGTCAGGACTGTTCGTCTTCGTGATTCTCAGGAATCAAACCCATAAACCGATCAAAATCTTCACGCCGACCTTTTGCCGCTTCCTGCCGCAGGTAGTCCAGTGTCATAATCGAGGCCATTTTTTCTGCCACAGCACTGGCAATAAACTGATTGACAGAGATGTGATCACGTTCGGCCAGCGTCTTGATCTTCTGGTGAACCGAATTGGGTAGACGAACAGTTAAAGCGCTCATTGTGAGCCTCCCATGATTTGCAAAAAGTCACCGGGCGTGATGGCCTGGACGTTCAAATCCTTAGCACGATCAAAGTCCTTCACATTGTGCGTAACGATATACCCGCATCCGGCGGCAACCGCACATTCCAGAACCATGTCATCATCAGGGTCGCGCAGGTAGGGCCGCCACAGGAAATGAACGTCCTGAAGGTGCGCCATGGATACCAGGTACCGCAAAAATCCGCGGGCATCTTCAACAGTGGCACCTTGAGGCAAGTGCTCCTCGCGTGTTAGGACCGATTGCCATTCCAGGTACAACGCCACCGTGAGGGCTATCTGAAATTGCTGGTTCGGGATACGAGACAGCAGGACAAAGCTAGCGCCACGTCTGGAACGAGTCGCAGCCACCAATACCGAAGTGTCGAGGACGATACGCATAATACCCTAACCATGGTTGCGCAGGTATAACCATAGTGACAGTGTCATGCAAAGTCAATGGCAGTCACAGCTGCGCCCCGCCTCGTTCCGGGGCGTAGTCTTCCAAGTCATCGGCTCAGATGTCGGAGCCCATGCGTCTGCACCATGTGCTGTAGGTATGGTGTGCTGATCGATGAACGTCATGGCTGTCTTGCAGCGATAGACCTGGCATGGCGTCGGTCAAGTCCTTCTCACCCATCTGCCATCCTGACACTCAGCTCGCGCCATGCAATGGCACCGCTGCCTCAGGATGCGGCGGGACTTGTCGAGCGCTGCGCTGGAATCCTGCACAAATAACTTTCACTCACTGCGCGAGTGCGCTAAAATTGCCGCCCTCGGGGGCATAGCTCAGTTGGTAGAGCGTCTGGTTCGCAATCAGAAGGTCGGCGGTTCGATCCCGCCTGTCTCCACCAAAACATGCAAGCCCGGATCTGCTCCGGGCTTTTATGGTCGCAAAACCAGCCATCCTGGCAGCCCTCCGGCCAGGAAGACCGCCCGACAAAAGCTAGCTCGCACTCGCATTAGCAGTCTCTGTCTTTTTCAACGCCAGCCGGAGCCCTCTGCATGTCGCTCAGATTGAGCGCCCATGGCAATGGCGGCGATCAGGTCATGCCTTGGCCCTGATCACGCTCTTGACCGATTGAGCCGCTGACGACCTTGCATGCGATCGTAGCCATCGACATAAGAGGCGGTGATGGCACCGAAAAAACTCATCCGACGCGGGTGTGCATTGCACGGCAAGCGCGCAACTCGATTCTGGAAAGGCCTGATGTTCTGAGGTGGCGCGCCCGGCGGGATTCGAACCCACGACCCCTGGCTTCGGAGGCCAGTACTCTATCCAGCTGAGCTACGGGCGCTGGAGGGGGCTCATTCTAGCCGCTTCGCGCGCCGACGTCCATGCAACATGCGCCATCAGCTTGGCAAGCTTTCACATACGCAGGCAGGATCTTTGCGGTTATACTTGCGTCGCATAGGGTTTTTCGTTTGCTATGGGTGAGGATGCCATGTTGAAAAGATTCGCAATGATGTTACTCGTTCTTGGCTGCACACAAGCCTGGGCCGGAGATGCGATGGACGCACAGTCGATCGCCGCGCGCATCGCTCCTGTCGGCCAGGACTGCGTCGAAGGCAAGCCGTGCGCCGCTGCGACGGCGGCCGCTGCCGCACCAGCTCCAGCGGCTCCAGCAGCGGCGCGTACGCCCGAGCAGCTGGTGCAGCAGGTCTGTTCCGGCTGCCACAGCGCTGGCGTCATGGGTGCACCCAAGATCGGTGACAAGGCCGACTGGGCACCGCGCATTGCCAAGGGTCTGCCGACCCTGCTCGATCACGCCCTGCACGGCTTCAACAACAAGATGCCGCCGCGCGGCACCTGCACGACCTGCACGGATGACGAAATCAAGGGCGCCATCCAGTACATGATCAGCAAGAGCAGCTAATCGCCACCGAGCAACTGGTGCAGGTGGTTCAAGTGCGCCCGCGCCAGTTGCCGGCTCTCTTCCGGCGTACGCGAGCTGACCCCGCCCTCGCGATCGAGGTCGTCCTGGGGCAACTCGTCGATGAAACGTGATACCGTCGTCGGACGGTTCTCGCCGGCACTGCGCCGTGATTGCGCGTAGCTGAGGGTGAGAACCTCGCGCGCACGCGTGATGCCAACATACATCAGGCGCCTCTCCTCCTCGATAGCGCCGCTGTCGATGCTGTTGCGGTGCGGCAGCAGATCCTCTTCCATGCCGATCATGTAGACGTAGGGAAACTCGAGGCCCTTGGCGGCGTGCAAGGTCATCAGCTGCACACGATCGAGGTCGTCTTCCTGCGCCTGGCTCTCCAGCATATCGCGCAGCACCATGCGCCGGATCACCGCCTCCAGGGCCTTGTCCTCTTCCTGCTCGGCCTTGTCCTGCATAGCGCGCAGGCTGATGATGAACTGTTCGACGTTCTCCAGACGACGCTCGGCCTGAGCCGGACTGGCGCTGCCCTGCTGCAGCCAGTCTTCATAGTCGATATCGATCAGCATCTGCCGAATCTCGGCGACGTCATTGCTCTCCAGTATCCTCTCGGCGCTCGCCATCACCCACTGATGAAAATTGCGCACGACGCTGAGCTGACGCTCCGGCAGATGCCGTTCCAGACCCATCTCGTCACAGGCCGCCAAGAGCGAAACCCCGCGCTGCTGGGCGTAGGAACCGAGGCGTTCGAGAGTGGCCGGGCCGATCTCACGACGCGGTGTATTGACGATGCGCAAGAAGGCATTGTCATCCTCTGGATTGAGAAAAAGACGCAGATACGCCATGAGATCCTTGATCTCCGGACGCGAAAAAAACGAAGTTCCACCCGACACCTTGTAAGGAATCTGCAGCTTCTGTAGCTCGATCTCGAGGGCTCGCGACTGAAAATTGCCGCGATAGAGCACGGCGTAGTCGCGATATTCAGCGCGCTTCAGCAAGCGATGCTGAAAGATCTCCAAAGCGATGCGCTCGCACTCGGCCTGCTCATGCGCATTGGCCAGGACCCGGATACGCTCACCGACACCGTGCTCACTCCACAGCGACTTCTCGAAGACGTGCGCATTGTTGGCGATGACGTGGTTGGCAGCGCGTAGGATACGCGCCGTCGACCGATAGTTCTGCTCAAGCTTGACAACCTTCAGGCGCGGATAGTCGCTGAGGAGCTGGGCCATGTTCTCCGGGCGCGCACCGCGCCAGGCATAGATGCTCTGGTCATCGTCACCGACAGCGGTGAAGTTCGCCTGCAGGCCGACGAGGAGCCTGACCATCTCGTACTGGGTGAGATTGGTGTCCTGATATTCATCGACGAGCAGATAGCGCACCTTGTGCTGCCAGCGCTGACGCAGCTCGGCGTCATCGCGCAGGAGCAGGGTCGGCCGCAGGATGAGGTCATCGAAGTCGACGGCATTGTAGGCGCGCAGATGACGATCGTACTCGACATAGACCTGCGCCGACAGCGCCTCTTCCTGCGTCTGCGCCGCCGCCAGGGCCGCTTCCGCCGACAGCAGGCGGTTCTTGAAGTCGGAGATGTGATGGCGCACGAGATCGATGCGATCAGCGGCGGAAGCCAGTTCCCGGTGCATCAACTCGGCGAGTAGGGCGCGCGCATCATCGGCGTCGAAGATAGAAAAATTACTCTTCAGGCCGGCGATGGCACTCTCTTTGCGCAGGATGTCGAGGCCGAGGGCATGAAAGGTCGACACCGACAGGCCGCGTGACGCGCTACCCTGCAATAAACGCCCGACACGCTCACGCATCTCACGCGCCGCCTTGTTGGTAAAGGTGACCGCGACGATGCGTGCCGCCGGAATGCCGCAGTTCTCGATCAGGTGCACCATCTTGTGAGTGATCACCGACGTCTTGCCAGAGCCGGCACCGGCGAGCACCAGGACGGGCCCGGAGATCGCCTGCACGGCTTCTTGCTGACGTGGATTGAGCGCGGACATGAACACCTTCTTCATCGTGACGCCGGGCGGCAAGTCTAGCAATTAGAGCGCGAGTTCGGCACACTGATCGCGCCCCGCAGACAACATGGCTTGTTCAAGATGCCGAAAGTACCGCGTCCCCTTGGTCTTGCCGCCCTCACCCTGGCCCTACTGGCCCTGCTCTACCAGCTACTGCTCGGCTGGTTTCTACCGCGTTACCTGCAAAACCATCTACCCACCCTGGCGCAGGACAAGATGCACCTGCAACTGCGTCTGCGCCACCTCGACATCCATCCCTGGTCGCTGCGCGTACAGATCGACGACCTCGATCTGCGCCGACAGGGCGAACCCCTGCTCAGCTTCCAGAGTCTGAGTCTGCGCCCCAAGCTCTGGGCCAGCCTGCTGCGGCGTGCACCGGTGATCGATCGCATCGTGCTCGTGCACCCGCGGGTCGATGTGCGCATCGATGCCCAGGGACGGGTCAATCTGCTCGCCCTGCAGCCGCCGGCATCGCCCACCCCGGCGCCAGCCACCTCGACCACCCTGGACTGGCGCATCGACCATCTCGATCTCGTGCAAGGCAGCGTCAGTCTCGCGGATGCGCGCGTGCAGCCGACGCTGAACAGCCTGTTCAGTCCCATCGACCTGCACCTGCATGATCTCGGCACCCTGCCGCACAGCCCGGGCAGCCATCTCCTCACTCTGGCCACCAGCGATGGCGCCACGCTGACCTGGCAGGGTCAGATCCACCTCGCTCCCCTGGCGATCCGCGGCCACCTGCACATGCACGGCCTCGACCTGCCTTTCTGGAGCCGCCTCAGCCCGCAGCCCCTGCCGGTCCGTCTGCTGCAGGGCCGCCTCGACCTGCAAGGCGACATCGACCTGCCCGCCGGCAGCCGTCTCCCCGATGTCACGCATGGTCTGCTCGCCATCGAACAGCTGCAAGTGCAGGACACGCACGGCCGCCCCTTGCTCACCCTACCCTCGGCACGTGTCGCCGATTTCAGCTTAAAGCCGGCGCAACATCAGATCCGTGTCGCCTCTCTCATCCTGCAAGGTGGGCAACTCGAACTACAGCGTGATGCACAAGGTCGGCTGCAGGCCCTGCCGGTCACCACCCCGACAAAAACATCGCCCACTCGGCCTGCTTCCACGCCGACGCCGGCAACGCCGGCGCCAGCCTGGAACTGGCAGCTCGGCCTGCTGGCTTGGCGTCAAGGCAGCATCGACCTGTCGGATCGTAGCCTGCCCCTGCAGACCGCCTTACATGACATCGATATTGAATTGCAGGGACTGAACCAGGATCCCAGCCAAGTGCTCCATCTGCAGCTGCACACCGGCATCGGCCAAGGGCGCATCGCTGTGCAAGGCAGCATCCAGCGCCAGCCCCTGCAGTCCGATCTGCAGGTGCAGGTCGATCACCTCGACATCCGCCCGGCACAGGGCATCCTGGCACGGCGCACCTGGCTGCACCTCGATCACGGCCTGCTCAGCAGTCAGGGGCAGCTGCATTTTACCGGCGGCGCCACAAGCACGGTGAACTTTCAGGGTGGCATGAACATCGACCATCTCAGCCTGCAGGATGTGCGCGATCATCAGCCGCTGTTGTCCTGGAACCAGGTCAAACTGCCACGCATCGACTTTGCCACGCAGGCGCCGCACCTACGCATTCCTAAGGTGATCATTGAGGATCCCTACGCGCGCATCATGATCGACCGCCAGCGTGTTGCCAATGTCGCGACTTTGCTGCGCACACCGGCCATCAGCACCCATACGGTCAAGACCATCGCACTGGCGCCGCCAACCCATCACCATCACCCGCACCGCCAGGCGCCGTGGCCGGTGCACATCGGCGAAATCGACATCGACAATGGCGCCATCGCCTTCTCCGACCTGAGCCTGAGCACCCCCTTTGCCGCCGGCATCAACGACCTGCACGGCCCCATCCGGCATCTCGACAGCGACGCCGCGCAGCGTGCTTCGGTCGATCTGCAGGGCTTGGTCAACCACTATGGCCACGTCAGCATCGCCGGTCAGATCAACCCGCTGGCACGCAACATCTTCCTCGACATGGGCCTGCATTTCAGCAATGTCGAGCTCAGCACGCTGACGCCCTACTCGGCTGAATTTGCCGGTTACCGCATCAATCAGGGCAAGCTCGACATGAGTCTGCACTACCATATCGATCATCGCCAGCTGCAAGCCGAAAATCAGGTCCAGCTCGATCAGATACGCCTCGGCGAGCGCGTCGACTCACCGGAAGCCGTGCATCTGCCGCTCAAGCTCGCTCTGGCATTGTTGCGCGACGCCGACGGCAATATCGACATCGACCTGCCGATCAGCGGCAGTCTCGACAATCCTGACTTCCAGTACGGCAAGCTGCTCTGGAAAGCCGTACTCAATCTCCTCGAGAAGGCGGTGACCTCGCCCTTCCGCCTGCTCTCCGGCCTCATCCACGGCGCTGATGCCGACGCCCTCAAGCACGTCGACTTCCAGCCCGGCAGTGCCGTCGTCGATGCCGATCAGCAGCACAAACTCCTGCAGCTTGGACAGGCTCTGGCAAAACGCCCAAGCCTGATCCTGCGTATCCTGCCGATGACCGCCGAACAGAGCGATACCTATGGGCTGCAATCGCAGGTCTTCGCAGCTGAATTCGCACACCGCCAGGCGCAGTCACATGATGACCTGAAGGTCCTCTCCACTTGGCTGACCGAACTGGCCGGCAGCGCCCAGGTCGCCACCTTGCGCCAGCTCTCCATGGTGCCCGATCCGACCTCGACAGCGACGCCTGCGCGCCTGATCTTGAACCAGGCCGACTATCGCCAGCGCTTGCAGACGCGCATCACGCAGATGCTGCCTCTCGGCCCGGGAGCTTTGCGCGAGCTCGCCCTGGCACGCGCTGCGGCGATCAAAGCGGTGCTCATAGCGCAGGCGCACGTCGCCGACCAGCGCCTCTATCTCGTCGACCCCGGGCACACCCAGGTGAGTAGCGACCGCGTCGCCAGCCAGCTCACGGTCGATGCCCTGTAAGCATCACAGCTCCTTCGGCGCACACACCGGCAGTATCATCTGAAAGTGTGCGCCCTGGCCTGGCAGGGAATGGACACTGACGCTGCCACCGAGAAGATCGGTGACGATGGTGTGGACGATGTGCAAACCGAGGCCACTACCGCCTTTACCGAGCTTGGTGGTAAAGAACGGGTCAAAGATGTGCGCCAGATTCTCTGGCTGGATCCCCATGCCATCGTCATCAAAGAGCAGGCGCACACGATCCTCGCTCTGGCGTTCATAGAACAGCCGTAGGTGTCCGTGCTGCCCCTTTTCATAGGCATGCGCCATGGCGTTGGTGACCAGATTGGTGATGACCTGGCTGAGAGCGCCGGGAAAGCTGTCCATGGCGATGACACCACTGCCTTCGAGCTGGATCTCGTGCCCTTCCGGCTTGAGCAGGACGCGCACCGTCTCGACCACTTCATGCAGTACTTGCGCAAGATCGAACTCACGCCGCATCTCGCCGGCCTGATCGACGGAGACCTGCTTGAAGTTGCCGATCAGATCGATGGCCCGCAGCAGACTCTTCTCGATCAGCCCCGTCGCCTTGCGCTGCTGCTCGAGCAGGTCCTTGAGGGTTTGTCGGCTCAGGGTGCTGCCACCGGCGACGCCCTGCAACTGTCGCAGGCCGTGGCTGAGGTGGGTGCTGGCGGTCAGGGCGACCCCGATCGGGGTGTTGAGTTCATGCGCCACCCCCGCCACCAGGCGGCCGAGGCCGCTGAGTCGCTCGTTACGCTGCATCAGCTCGCGCATCTGCATCGATTCGGTGATATCGCTGATGATGACGATGCGACTACCGTCGGCGATGCTGAGCCGGCTATATTCGACGATACGCCCGGCACTCGAGCGCTTGACGATGGTGCTGTCGTCCCAGTGCTCCCAGGTGCTGAAAGGCACCATCTCAGAGCCGGCTTCGATCAGGCGGCGGCGGTAGTCATCGTGATCGATGCCCTGCCGCAGCCAGGTGGCGCGCTGTGGAAACATCTTCAAAAACGACTGGTTCCACAAACGCAGGCGACGATCCGGCCCCCATACGATGATGGCGCTGTCGAGAGCGTCGAGCACCTCGCGCAGATAAGCGCTCAGCGTCGACGACTCCTGGCGCGCGCGCTGTTCGGTCTCGATATGGTGGCGCAGCTTCTGCAAGGTCTCATCCTGGCGGATACGCAGGCGCAGCACCGAATGCCCGTAGGCGAAATCATCGATCAGCTCATGCAGAAGAGCCACTTCTTCTTCAGGGAATCCATGCACCTGACCGGCATAAATGGAAAAGACCCCCTGCTGACCATCCTCGAGCCGAAAGGGCAGAGCGATGGATGATAAAAAGCCGCGCTCCAGAGCCGCCTCACGCCACGGTCGATAGGTGGGGTCCTGACGGTTATCGTCCGACGCTATCGGGCGCCCCTCACGCAAGGATCGCCCTGCCGGGCCCTGTCCATAAGGATTATCGCCCCAGCTCAGCTTGATCACCTGCAAATAGTCGACGCCTTCACCCGCCCAGGCCGTAGGCCGCAAACTCTGCACCTCATCGTCGATGACATAGGACACGGCCGCCATGCGATGACCGCACTCTTCGACGATGATGCGGCAGACCTCATCCTGCAACGCGCGCTCATCGACAGCGCGGATGAGTGCCTGCGAGCTGCGCGAACGCGCGCGCAGCAGGCGGGCCTGGCGCTGCAGCTGAGCGTTGGCCTGATGCAGTTCCTGAGTCTTGGCCTGGACGAGGTGCTCGAGATGACTGCGGTGCAGACGCAACTCGTCTTCCAATTGCTTGCGCCGCGTGATGTCATGCAAAAGGACGACGAAATGACCGAAGTTGCCTTGCACGTCTTTGCGACTGCCGACCAGCAGCTCGAAGCCATGCGCCTGCCCGGCCAGATCGAGGTGGACGATGCGACCGCGCGACCAGCCCTGCTGGCGTGTCTCGGCAAGCGCTTGCGCAAAGACTTCGCCCGCCGGCGTCGGCCATTGCGCGAAGATGGGGTGCCCCACCGCCTGCATGAAAATCTCGGCGCCAGCTAGAACTTCGTGCTGCGGCAGGCGACAGCTCAGACAGCAGCCATCGGCATCGACCTCGAGCAACACATCGGGTATCGCCTCGATCAGAGCCTCAAGTCCTTTGCGGCTATCGTCAGCGAGCGAACGCGCTTCACGCACCGCCTGCAGAGCGCGCCGCAGGGCGCGTGTGCGTGTCAGCACGCGCAAACGCAAGGACTGCCCCCAGAGCAACAGCGCCAAAATAGCCAGCGCTGCCACCCCGACCAGGATGATCAGGGAGCGATAATGTCGCCGCCAGGAGGCCGCTGGCAGATCTTCACCCTGCCAGCGACGCTCGATGCTGAGGACTTCCTGCGCCGGCAAACGCGCGAATCCGCGCTGCACCTCACCGTAGAGATCCGAGCGTGCGCGCGCCACCGCCCAGGCGAGAGAGCCCTCGCTGATCGCCGCCGTCGCACGGAATTGCTGCAACAAACCACGATGCGCCAGCAGATAGACGGCGGCGGGCTGATCCATGCAGAAGACCGAGACCTGATGCTGCTGCGCGGCGTCGATGATGGCGTCATAGCTGACATAGGTGCGCACCTGATGCAGACCGGCTTCCGCCAGGGTGTGCAAGCAGGCATCGCCGCTCTTGACGGCGATCGTGAAGTCACTGAGAGAGTGTAGGTCGCCGACGCCAACGAGCTGGCGATCGAAATAGAGGCGCACCGGAATCTGCGCATAGGGGAGCGCAAATCGATAGCGCGCACGGCGCTCCGGCGTCATGAAGATGGTATCAATGACATCGCCCTGCCCGGCCAGCAAGTCGGCCTTGGCCTGGCTCCAGGGCAGGCCCTGGATCTGCACAGCGGTCTTGTTGGCCACCGCCCAGGCTTTCCAGACGTCGATGCGCTCACCCTGTAGGGTGCCGTTGGCAGTGCGAAAACTGTAGGGCGGGTAGTCATCATCGATGAGGACCCGCAAGGGCGGCTGCGCCCAGGCTGACAGGACGATGAATCCAGGCAGGAGAACAGCCCACCAACACCTGCCTGACATCCTTGACGCCTCCTACCAGGTCAGCTCCCGGCTACAGCTGGCACCTGTAGATGCCCGTCTCTCCATGCGCGATGAAGCCCATGGCCCTGAGTATAGACGCCAGCGCCGCATCGTCGACCGGAAATCCAGTCACCAGATATCCCGCCCCCCGTTCCAGCTCCTGCTGACGTATCTCCTCGACGAGTCGCTCGGCGACACCCCGGCCGCGCGTCGCCGGATGCACGGCGAGATAACGCATGACGCGATCCTCACCCTGGTCACCGACGAGCGCCCCACAGATCCAGTGTCCGTTGAAACGTCCGGCATAATAGCGGTCACCACGTTCAGACAGCCGTTTCTGCAGGTCGGCGAGCACCGTCTGGGCATCGGCATAACCTGGCGTATCGATATAAATGCGCCGCAGATCCTCAGCGATCGCAGGCGGCAGCTCTTTCTGATAGACCTCGACTTCGACAGGCATGAAGACAACTCCACAATGAGGATGCCCCCAGTATAATGATCTCTACCGGCTTTTCACCACGATGAGTTCAGGCATCGTATAATGTCGGCGTTTCCTCACGAAGGCCTATCATGAGCGCACGATCCGCAAGCGTCGTCAGAAACACCCAGGAGACCCGCATCAACGCCGAGATCTGTCTCGACGGCAGCGGCCAGGGTGACATCCATACCGGCATGCCCTTTCTCGATCATATGATCGACCAGATCGTCCGTCATGGCCTGATCGACATACGCCTGCACTGCCAAGGCGATCTGAGCGTCGACGATCACCATAGCGCCGAGGATTGTGGCATCGTCCTCGGTCAGGCGCTGGCGGCGGCGCTCGGCGATAAACGTGGCGTCCGCCGTTACGGTCACGCCTATGTCCCGCTCGATGAAGCCTTGTCTCGCGTCGTCGTCGATCTCTCCGGTCGCCCCGGTCTCTTCTACCAGATCGACTTCAGCCGCGCCCGCATCGGCCAGTTCGACGTCGATCTGTTCCGGGAATTTTTCCAGGGCCTGGTCAATCACGCGCAGATGACCCTGCACATCGACAATCTGCGCGGCCTGAATGCCCACCACCAGATCGAGTCGGTGTTCAAGGCCTTCGCCCGCGCCCTGCGTGTCGCCGTCGAGATGGATCCCGGCATGCAAGGCGTCACGCCCTCGACCAAGGGCCAGCTATGACGCGGGTGGCTTTGCTCGACTATGGCATGGGTAACCTGCATTCGGTGGCCAAGGCGCTCGAGCATGTCGGCGCCAGCCACGTCGACATCACCGACGACGCCGCCCTGATCGCACGCGCCGACCGCATCGTCCTGCCTGGCCAGGGCGCCATGCGTGAGTGCATGCAGGCCATGCGCACCGCTGGCATCGACCTTGTGGTCCGCGAACTGATAGGCCGCAAACCCCTGCTCGGTATCTGTGTCGGCATGCAGGCTCTGCTCAGCCACTCGGAAGAAAATGCCGGTGTCGATGGCCTCGACGTCTATCCTGGCCAGGTGCGCTTCTTCGGTCACGACCTGCATGAGCAGGGCAGACGCCTGAAAATCCCGCACATGGGCTGGAATGAAGTCTGGCAGCAGGACGCTCATCCACTCTGGCAGGACATCGCCGACGGCAGTCGCTTCTACTTCGTCCACAGCTACTACTGTCAGCCCCAGGCCGCATCCCTCTGTCGCGCTCACAGCGACTACGGGCTGCGCTTCTGCTCGGCGCTTGGCCATGAAGCGGTCTTTGCCGTCCAGTTTCACCCCGAGAAGAGTCAGCGCGCCGGTCTGACCCTGCTGCGTAATTTTCTCAACTGGCGCCCCTGAGAATCTCCGAGAAATGCCATGCTGATCATTCCCGCCATAGACCTCAAGGATGGAGCTTGCGTCCGTTTGCGCCAGGGGCGCATGGACGACAACACCGTCTTCTCCGATGACCCCGTCGCCATGGCCCGGCACTGGCAATCACAAGGCGCAAGGCGCCTGCATCTGGTCGATCTCAACGGCGCCTTTGCCGGTGCGCCGGTGCACGCCGAGGTCGTCACCGCCATTCATCGCGCCCTGCCGCAACTACCCCTGCAGATCGGCGGCGGCATCCGCGATATGGCGACCATCGATCGCTATCTGCAGGCCGGTGTGCAGTGGGTCATCCTCGGCACCTCCGCCCTGCGCCAGCCGGATCTCGTCGACGCCGCCTGCGCGCGTCATCCCGGCCGCATCATCGTCGGCATCGACGCCCGCGATGGCCTGGTCGCCAGCGAAGGCTGGGCTGAGCTCAGCGAAACACCGGCCCTCGAACTCGCTCTGCGTTTTCGCACAGCGGGCATCGCCGCCATCGTCTACACCGACATCAGCCGTGACGGCATGATGCAGGGCGTCAATGTCCAGGCCACCGCCGACCTGGCACGGCAGAGCGGCCTGCCGATCATCGCCTCGGGCGGCATCAGCCATATCGATGACATCGTGGCGCTGCGCGCCAGCGGCGAGAAGGGCATCATCGCCGCCATCAGCGGGCGCGCCCTCTACGAAGGGCAGCTCGTCCTCGCCGAAGCGCAAGCCCTGGCAGATCAGCCATGAGTCTGGCCAGGCGCATCATCCCCTGCCTCGACGTCGACAAAGGTCGCGTCGTCAAGGGCGTACAGTTCGTCGACATCCGCGACGCCGGCGACCCCGTCGAAGTGGCGCGCCGCTATGACGCCGAAGGCGCCGATGAGATCACTTTTCTTGACATCAGCGCCAGCCACGAGGGCCGCGACACCACCCTCGAGACGGTGCGCCGCATGGCCAGCGAGGTCTTCGTGCCCCTCACCGTCGGTGGCGGCATCCGCAGCATCGCCGACATTCGCGCCCTGCTCAACGCCGGCGCCGACAAGGTCAGCATCAATTCAGCCGCCATCACCGACCCTGACCTGATCAAGGCCGCCGCCGATCACTTCGGCGCCCAATGTCTGGTCATCGCCGTCGACGCCAAGCAGGTGGCGACAGGGCGCTGGGAGATCTTCACCCATGGTGGACGTCGGCCGACCGGCATCGATGCCATCGAATGGGCGGTGCGCATGACCGAAGGCGGTGCCGGTGAGGTGCTGCTCACCAGCATGGATGCCGACGGTACGCGCCAGGGTTATGACCTCGCCTTGACGCGAGCGGTCAGCGACGCGGTGCGCGTACCGGTCATCGCCTCAGGCGGCGTCGGCAGCCTCGAGCACCTCGCCCAGGGCTTCATCGCCGGCGGCGCCGATGCCGTCCTCGCCGCCAGCATCTTCCATTTCGGCCAGCACAGCATCGGTGAAGCGAAGCGCTATCTCAGTGCCCAGGGTCTGACGATGCGGCTGGATGCATGAGATCCTGTGCACGCAGGATGCTCAGTGCCTGATAGAGCTGAAAATCATGCGCCAGCAAGCGATCGCCCTCTGAGGGCGCGTCCGCACTGCTGGCTTTTTGCTGATTGCCGAGATGACCGGCGAGATCAGCTTCGTGATAGAACTGATCGCTGTCATCATTGATCTTGACGTCGGCCTGACGCACGATCAGATCCGGGACGATGCCGTGCGCCTGGATAGAGCGACCACTTGGCGTGTAGTAGCGTGCCGTCGTCAGCTTGATGCCGCGCTCACCGCGCAGAGGCAGCACCGACTGCACCGAACCCTTGCCAAAACTGGTGGTACCCAGCAGTAGGGCGCGATGCTGGTCCTGCAGGGCACCGGCGACAATCTCGGCCGCCGACGCCGTACCGCCATTGATCAGCACCACCACCGGTACGCCACTGAACAGTTGTCCCGGCGTGGCGACAAAGCGCTGGTCGGCGTCCTTGATGCGCCCATGCGTGCTGACGATGACGCCCTGATCAAGAAAATCGTCGGCGACTTCCACCGCTCCGTTGAGCACACCGCCAGGATTGTTGCGCAGATCGAGGACGACGCCGCGGATGGTCCCCGTCGCCCGCAGCTTACGCGTCTCCGCCTCGAGGTCCTGGCCGGTTTTTTCGGTGAACATGCTGATGCGCAGCAGCGCCTCGCCGGGCACGATCCAGCTCCCCTGCACGGCACTGACGGCGATGTGGGCACGTTGCATGGCGATGTCCTGCAATGGACCGTCGCCCCTTTGTATGGTGATGACGATGCGGCTGCCGGGGGCGCCATTCATCTGCGCGATCAGCGCCTGCATACTCTGGCCATGCACCAGCTGACCATTCAATTTGATGATGACGTCACCAGCGCGAATACCCGCCTTCTGCGCCGGCGAGCCATCGATGGGCGCGACCACCTTGAGCTGATCATTGTCCATATTCAGCTCGAGCCCGACACCATCGAAGGCGCCACTGGTATCTTCGCGCAAGGTGCGATAGTCCTTGCGATCGAGATACTCGGAATGCGGATCGAGGGATTCGAGCATGCCGCGCACGGCATCGACCCAGAGCGTATGATCCGGCACCGGCTCGACATAGGAGGCCCGGATCTGATCCATGACCTCGACGAACATGCGCAGATCCTCGACATCCATCGCCGCCACGCCAGTCGTCGCAGCCGGAGTCTGCACGGGCACCAGCACGGAAGCTGGTGCCAGAGCTGGCGCCAGCAGCGGTGCCTGGGTCGGCGCCGGTGACAAAGATCCGGCAGGGGTCGCGGGCGCGGCCGGAGCACTGGCGTCTTGCGGCGGCTGCGCCTGGGAAGGGGCGACCGCGATGAGCATCATGGCGAGAACGAGGCGGCGCATCAGGACATCCCCTGGCTGATATGGGTGGATTATATGACGTCTATTTCTCATGACACCAGCGCATCGGATCTTCCGGATGGCCGTGCCGTCTGACCTCGAAATAGACTCCCTGCGAACTGGCATCGCCGGTATCACCGGCTTCGGCGATGGCCTCACCGGCCTGTACCACATCACCCGCGTGCTTGCGCAGACTACGGTTCTGGCCATAGATGCTGAGCAGTCCCTGACCATGGTCGACGATGATGAGCAGGCCATAGCCGCGCACATAAGCGGCATAAACGACACGACCGGCGGCGATGGCTCGCACCGGTGTGCCACTGGCTGCTGCGATCACCACCCCATTCCAGCGTAAGCCGCCCATGCGCTCGGCGGCGAACTGATTGCGCAGACCGCCGCTGGCGGGCAAGGCGCAGGCGCCAGCAGGGGCAGGGAGGAGAGCTGCTGGCGGCGCCGGTGATGTACTGGGCGCCGGATGGCTGAGACGCTCGAGCAGGTCGCTCAGGCGGTGCTCGCTGCGCTGCAGGCGCTCGAGCTTCTGGCCGTCCGACTCTTCGCGGTGGCGCAGCACGGCGAGAGCGCGCTGGCGACGCTTTTGCGCCCCTGACAGCTCCTGGTGCCGCTGCTGCAGACCCTGCTGCAATTCTGCCAGATGATCGCGCTCATGCTCAGCCTGCTGACGACTCTGCGCCAGTTCCGCGACGTTGCGGCGCAAGGCCTGCAGGCGCTGATCGCGGTCGGCATTGAGGATACGAAAATCATGCAGAACGCGTGCCAGCTTTTCCGGGTGCTGCTGGTTGAGCAGCAGACGGAAATAGTCATGCCGCACATTCTGCCAGACCAAGCGGTCTTCGCGGATCAAGGCCTGGGTCTGCGTGCGATCCTCCTGCTCGAGCTGCTGCTGCCGCTGTTGCAGGGCGAGGAGCTGGCGATTGACCTCCGTCACTTGCGTATCCAATCCACGCATCTGCTCGACCAGCCGACCGATATCACGCTCAGCCTGCTCGCGCGCCTGCTCCTGCTGCTGCCGCTGCGCTTCGGTGAGGCGCTGGTTCGCCTCCACTTTAGCGATCTGGCGCCGCACCGCGCTGAGATGGGAACTGACATTGGTCGCTGGCCGCGCCTGCGCCAGGGCGGGCAGCAAGAGCAGCAGGATCAGCCAACGCACGCTCGCCCTCATTCAGAGCAGCTCGATCAGGCTGTGTCCGGTCATCTCGGCCGGTTGCGGCAAACCCATCAACTTGAGCAGGGTCGGCGCGACGTCGACGAGGGTGCCACCACTCGCCTGTAGCTTGACGGCACGCGACCCGACATAGATGAGCGGCACGGGATTGGTGGTATGCGCGGTCAGCGGCTGGCCCGCCGCTTCATCGACCATGCATTCGACATTGCCATGATCCGCGGTGATGATCATC
Source organism: Pseudomonadota bacterium (assembly GCA_021833365.1). Taxonomy (GTDB): domain Bacteria; phylum Pseudomonadota; class Gammaproteobacteria; order Pseudomonadales; family Moraxellaceae; genus JAJZHK01. Next base: position 16,888 of record JAKBFV010000018.1, read on the forward strand.
TCGCCACCGACCTCGGCGAGCACCGGCAGCAGACGGCCAAGACAGCGATCGACCGCCTCGACCGCCTGAATGGCGGCTGCCATGATGCCGGTATGGCCGACCTGGTCACCATTGGCGAAATTGCAGATGATGGCCTCGTAGCGACGCTCGCGCATGGCCGCGATCAAACGCTCGGTGATCGCATCGACCGACATCTCCGGCAGCAGATCGAAAGTGGCGACTTTTGGCGAGGGGATGAGAATGCGATCCTCGCCGGGGAAAGGTTCCTCACGGCCGCCGTTGAAGAAAAACGTCACATGCGCGTATTTCTCGGTCTCGGCGATACGCAGCTGATGACAGCCGAGCTCCGACAGATACTCGCCCAAGACCCGCTGCAGGGACTGTGGCGGAAAGGCCACCGGCGCCGCGATGTCTTCACTGTACTCGGTGAGCTGAACGAATCTCGCCAGTTGCGGACGGCGCCGCCGCACCAGCGTCGGCACTGCATCCGCGGTCAAGGCACGGCTGAGCTGACGCGCGCGATCGGCACGAAAATTCATGAAGATGACGACGTCACCGTCTTGCATGGGTGTCGCTGCGCCGATGCGCGTCGCCTGCACGAACTCATCGTTTTCGCCACGTGCATAGGCGTCAGCCAGTCCCTGTGCGGCGCTATCGGCGTGAAAAGGCGCCGCCCCATCGACGATGAGATCCCAGGCGCTCTGCATGCGTGACCAGTTGTTGTCACGGTCCATGGCGTAGTAGCGACCACACAGGCTGCTGATCCTCGCCACCGCCGGCAAGGCCTGTGTCAGCTTCTGCAGATATCCGGCGGCCGAGCGCGGCGGCGTGTCACGGCCATCGAGAAAGGCGTGCAGGCAGATCTCGCCGACACCGCCGGCAGCGGCGAGGGCGACCATCGCCTCGATATGATCGATATGGCTATGCACACCGCCATCGGAGAGCAGCCCCATGATGTGCAGACGACTTTTTTGGCCAACGGCCGTCGCGATGGCGTCAGCGAGCACCGGATTCTGCTGAAAACTGCCATCCTCGATCGCCTGGCTGATGCGGGTCAGATCCTGATAGACGACGCGACCGGCGCCGAGATGGGTATGCCCGACCTCGGAATTGCCCATCTGTCCGCGCGGCAGACCGACATCGAGACCTGAGGCCGAGATCAAAGTGTGCGGCTGTTCCTGCCATAAGCCTTGCCACACCGGCGCCTGCGCCTGCGCGATGGCGTTGTAGTTCGTCTCGGGACGGTAGCCCCATCCATCGAGAATCAGCAGGATCACCGGCTGCACATGCTGGGGCATCACCTAGCTCCTCGCACCGAAAAGGCGATCTTAACAAATCCGTCGCCGATCGTCGCCCCGCCATCAACCCGCCAGGACGCGATTGCGCCCCTCACGCTTGGCGCGCAGCAGGGCCTGATCCGCACGCTCGATCAAAGCCTCCCATTCATCCTGTGCGCGCAATTCACTGACCCCCACCGAACAGGTGATCGGCACCGGCGCACCGGAGAAATGGAAGGGGCTGGCGGCGACCTCGGCGCGTAGCTTCTCGGCGACGACAAGAGCGGCATCGAGCGCGGTCTGCGGCAGCAGCACGACAAATTCCTCACCGCCGTAGCGCGCCATGAAGTCGGTCTCGCGCACGGCTTTTTGCAGACTCAGTGCGACCAGGCGCAACACCTTGTCACCGGCGAGATGACCATACTGATCATTGACACCCTTGAAACGATCGACGTCGACGATGAGTACACTGAGCGGGTGGCCATAGCGTCGCCAACGCCTGAACTCGAGCCGCGCCCTTTCCTCATAAGCCTGTCGATTGGCCAGTCCGGTCAGCGCATCGTGGGTGGCGCGATGGTGCTCTTGACGCACCACTTCACGCAGATGGCGGCTCTCTCCTTCGAGGCGGCGCAGCTTGCTCTCCAGCTCCTGCACCTCGGTATGCAGGCTGCGCGCGCGTCCACCCGACTGCTCGCGATAACCGTCAACGAGACCGACGATGCCATTGAGCCGCTCTTCGATATTGGCTTGCAGCTGTTCGAGGCTGCTGGCGGCCGCAGCGTGCTGGCGCAGGGCGCTGATCTCACCCTCGACCGAACGCTCGAGCTCCTCCTGCGCCTGTCGCTCCTGCGCCTGCTGGGTGCTCTGACTGCTGAGAAACTTGTGCACTTCGAGCAGACGTCGTTGCAGATTGAGGAGAAACTCTTCCGTTTCGCGCGTCCGCGCCAGCACCAGACTCTGATGCAAGGCCAGGGATTGATCGATCAGATCGGCGACGGTATCGGGGCTTTCCGCCTCCGACCAGCGCTGATGCAGACTCGTCACGGCCTCGGCATGCTGATCCTGCACTTGCTCGAGCATGCCGAGCAGCACTGCGGCGATACGCTGACGGGCGTCCTGCCACTGACCCTGGGCATCGGATACCGGCGCCTCTTCTCCTTCCAGAGAAGGTACAGTCGCCGTATCCTCCGCATGCGCCTTGCCGGGTCGACGGAACCAGCGCCGGAAGAGCCCCCCCGACTCGCCTTCTTCCACCTCAGCGCGCAGCTGCCGCACGCGCTGCGTGAAGATGGCCATGAACTCGGCGAGCAGCTCCTGCAGCTCACCATGGCCTGCCCGCGCTTTCGCCTGCAGACTTTCCAGTTGCCGTCTTTGGGCCCGATCCGGCTCGAGATCACCAAATTCTTCGATCAGTTTGGCGAGCAGATCGCTGCGCGAACCACGCTCCTGCTGGCGATGCTCATCGAGCCGGCGCACCGTGCTCTCCATGGCGTCGACCATGGTGGCGAGTTCCTCACTCTGCCAGTCACCGCGCAGGAGCTGGCGCAACTCCTTGAGCTGAGTCTCGAGATCGGCATCGATGTTGTCGACCGCCAAAGTGACACAGACGAGGCCACGCCGCAGCAAGGCCTGCCGCTCCTCGGAACGATCCTGCAGATCGAGATATTTATCGCGCCAAGCCTTGCCGTCTTCCTCAGCCATGACATGCTCCTGCCACCCGCATCCATTATAGTGGGCTTCCCTCCTCCCGCCATGGCGGATGATCTCAGAGATGCACTTCCATATAGACCGGACGGTGGTCGGACAGCCGCAGATCGAGCACCTGCACACGTTCGATGCGCAAGGCGCGACTGGCGAGGATGTGATCGAGGCGCCGCACCGGCCCCCAGCTGGGGTAAGTATCGAGAGGGCCATAAGCCCATTGCCAGTCCATGCTGCCGAGTGGCGACTGCAGCAGTTCCTGATGCGTGCAGTTGAGATCGCCGAGCAGGAGCACTCGCCGTGCCGTACCGATCAGCTGGCGCACATAGGCGAACTGGCGATCACGACCGCGCCCGGTCAGGGCGAGATGCAAGTTGAGGACGAGCAATGGATCCTGCGGATCACCATAGGCCGCCAGGATGGCGCCACGGCCGCGCAGACCGGGTAGCTGATGGTCTTCGATGTGATAGGGCTGCAAGCGTGACAACAAGCCATTGGCGTACTGTCCGAAACGACCGAGATCGCGGTTGATTTGCTGGTACTGGAAACGAAAGCCAGCGTGCTGTGCCAGATGCTGTAACTGATTGATGAAGCCGGAACGCAAGGAGCCACCATCGACCTCCTGCAAGGCGACGATATCGGCCTGCCGCAAGAGATCGACGATGGCATCGAGAGCGGCACGCGGGTTGCGCGAAGGCAACAAGTGCCGCCAGGAACGCGTGACATAGTGATGCAGATGCGTCATCGCCATGCCCGCCTGCATATTGAAACTGAGCAGGCGCAGGGGCGCCCCCGCCGACAGGACATCGCCGGTGAGACTGTGGGTGCCACGACAGGCACCCGCGACACGTGGGTCGATCTCGCGCGGCAGCCAGTCCAAAGGCGCGGCTCTCACTCAGTGACCATGGTGTTCCAGCGCGATCACATAGTCGACGACCTGCATCATGCGCGCGGGTTCACCGGCATGATAGTCGACCAGATACTTGCCATCGATGACCAGGCTGGGCACACCTTCGAGCTGATATTGCCGGGCCAGCTGCGCTGCAGCGTTGACTTTACCGAGCACCACCATCGAGTTCATCAAGGCCGAGAAGTTGGCGCCGGCACCGTGCGCGGTATAGAAACGATCGATGGCGGCGACGTTGTTGATGAGCTGGATGTTCTGATCACGATGGATGGCATTGAACATGTCGTCGTGCAGCTTGCCGGCGACGCCACGAATCTCGGCGGCGTAGTAGGCCTGAGCGTCGATCTGCCATTCCGGATTGAGCGCTGCCGGCGTCAGCACGAGATCGACATAGGCTGGCTTCTTACGCGCCCAGGCATCGAGAACAGGCAGCAAGTGATAGCAGTGCGGGCAACCATACCAGAAGAACTCGCGCACCTGGATACGCTGGGGGTCGGGACGCAGGCTGGGTTGTGGCAGGAGCTGATAGTCCTTGCCCTCCTGGAAGGCCGGGGCAGCGTAAGCGCCGACACTGAAACAGAAGAAAACAGCCAACAGCACTCGTCGCATGAACATGGGTCTTCCCTCTTTTTCAAATCGGCTGAGGATAGCTGCTCGTGCGGCGCACGGAAAGTATATTATCGTGACGTTCTTTTTCTGCTCTGTCGAGATATCACCATGAAGCCTCAGGTCGAGGAACTGATCGCCCGTATCCACCAGCTGGAAGGCGAAATCGAAGACGTCTACCGGCAAAAGCGCGCCGAGATGGCGGAGAAAAAGCTGCTCCTCGCCGACGAGTTCCTCCGCCACCAGCGCATCTACAAGATCGGCTTGATCCGCTTTCTGATCAGCAGTCGTATCCTGGTACTGATCAGTGCACCGATCATCTATGCGGTGTGGCTACCGTTTCTATGGCTCGACCTCTGCGTGACCGTCTACCAGACGATCTGCTTCCCCATCTACGGCATCCCCAAGGTGCGGCGCAGCGACTATCTCGTCTTCGATCGCGGCATGCTGCCTTATCTCAATCTCATCGAACGCTTCAACTGCTTTTACTGTTCTTATGGCAATGGCATCGCCGCCTATACGCGCGAGGTGGCGGCGCGCACCGAGCAGTACTGGTGTCCGATCAAACATGCACGCCGGCTGCAAGCCAGCCATGCGCGTTATCACGACTTCTTTGAGCACGGTGACATGGAAGCCTATCGTCAAGGCCTGGAGCGGCTGCGGCGGCGCTTACGTCGCGAAACGCGGGAAGGATCGCCGGCCTCCACGCCAGAAGAGTGACTTTCTCCTGACGTGGCGACGGCAACGGGTCAGTGCAGACCCTGGATGAAGCTGGACAGAGCGAGGATATCGGTGTCCGACAGACGCCCGGCGAGCGTCTGCATGGGCCCCGGATCACCGGCGCGCGCACTGTCGTTGCGGCGGTAGACCGGCGCATTGAGATCGCCACGACCGGCCGCACGGAAGGCCGTCAGCTGCGCTGCGACATAGTCGCTGTGCTGGCCCGCCAGATGCGGGAATCCCGCTGCCGGCATGCCTTGCCCGGAGGGACCATGGCAGCTGGCACAAGCCTGCACGCCCAGCGTCGGGATACCACCGCGCCAGATGCGCTCACCCTGCTCGCGCAGTTCCGGCTTGGTATAACCAACGCCGGTCTTCTGGCTGGAGAACCAGGCGGCGACATCGGCCATGTCCTGATCGCTGAGGCCCGCAGCCATGCCATTCATGATGGCATTCTGACGACGACCGGCCTTGAAATCGGACAATTCCTTGACGATATAGCGCGCGCCTTGACCCGCAAGGCGGGGAAAGTTGGGAGCGACACTGTTGCCATCAGCACCGTGGCAGGCGGCACACGCTGCAGCCTTGGCCTGACCCGCCGTCGCATCACCCACCAGAGGCGCGGCACTCACGGCCTGCGCCAAACCCAGGACCACCACAGCAGCCCCTATCGACTTGATCATTGAAGTCACCCTGAGACGCCAGCGAAGAAGTGACGGACGCCCGAAGCGTCCGATACGCATCAATGCGAGTTGTACTGAATGGCCGCCTTCAGCTCGGCATCCGTACATTCCGAGCAGGTGCCCATGGCCGGCATGGTCTTGTAACCATTTTTCGCATGCTGGAACAGAACCGCTGCACCCTGCTTCAGGCGCGGCGCCCAAGCAGCCTTGTCACCATGCTTGGGAGCACCCATGACGCCGGAACTGTGGCAAGCGGCACAATGCATGTTGTACACCTGCTCACCGGTCATCGCCGCACTGGCAAAACCCGCGGCACCCATCAGAACAGCCAAAATCGCTAGCTTTTTCACGTCAGCAACTCCCATACTATGGACAAACAAACCTGAGATTCGGTAAAACCTCGGGATACGGTGACATCCGTATTGCTACCACCCAAAAATCGGGTGGATTATATACCAGCTTTGACAGAGGCGATATGTCGCCTCTATGCAAATTAATCCTCTCCAGGCCTCTCCTGCATGAACGAACGCAGCATCCACCACCTGCTCATCGGCGCACAGTTTCTGACCAGCGCCGCCAAGGTCACGCAATGTCCGACTGATCAAGGCTACGAGATCGCCTTCGCTGGCCGTTCCAATGCCGGCAAATCGAGCGCCATCAATCGCCTGACCCAGCAACGCCAGCTCGCCCGCAGCTCGAAGACGCCGGGCCGCACACAGCTACTCAACTTCTTTACCCTCGACGAAGAACGCCGTCTCGTCGATCTTCCCGGCTACGGCTATGCGGCTGTCAGCCAGCAATTGCAGGCCGCCTGGAAACGCGAGCTGGCCGCCTACCTCAGTACCCGCCAATGCCTGCGCGGACTCATCCTGCTCATGGACATCCGCCACCCTGACAAGGAACTGGACCGCATGCTCCTCGACTGGGCGGGTGAACGCGGCCTACCGGTCCATATCCTGCTCACCAAGTGCGACAAACTCAATCGCGGCCCCGCCCTGCAAGCTCTGGCGCGCACACACCAAGCGCTGGCGACCCGCCCGGGTCAGATCAGCCTGCAGCTCTTTTCCTCGAGCACAGGCGTCGGCATCGAAGAATGCGAAGCCCGCCTCACCCACTGGCTGGAACTGGCCATTCCGCTCAGTGATGGTTGATGGGATAAGCGGCATAACCAAGCACGACGACCCGCTCATGCAAGAACGATGTGACGAGCGTAGGTCAAACTCATCGTTAGCGTCTTGACCCCTATCAATTCCTCATGAATTTTTATCATGCCCGGACATGAGCGTCTTGCCGAAAGCATCGCCTCCTTGCTCACCGTAGCAGCAGTCATCGACTGCGGACGGGGGAGATGTCAAGGCGTCAGGCGTGCGCTTCGCTCCACGCACTCCCGATGGCACAGCTGACCTCGAGGGGCACGCGTAACGTCGCGGCCGCCTGCATGCCGCGCACGACACATGCGCGCACATCGTCACCGCGCGCCACAGGACACTCGATGATCAGCTCGTCGTGCACCTGCATCACCATGCCGCCAGCATCGAGCAGATCGTTCAATTCGCTCTCGATCATGATCATCGCGCGTCGCATGATGTCAGCGGCACTGCCCTGCAGCGGCGCATTGATGGCGGCGCGCTCCGCCGCAGCGCGCAGCGCCGGACGACCGGAACGCACATCCGGCGTCATGATGCGGCGCCCCCACAGGGTCTCGACAAAGCCCTGCTCCTTCGCCCGTTCGCGTACTTTTTGCATATAGTCACGGACACCTGGATAGCGCTCGAAATAGCGCTGCACATAGGCATCCGCCTGCTGGCGCGTGAGACCGAGCTGACGCGCCAGACCGAAAGCCGACATGCCATAAATCAGACCGAAGTTGATCGCCTTGGCGGCGCGGCGCTGCCCAGCATCGACCGTCGCCAGCGGTACAGCAAAAATCTCGGCGGCGGTCAGGCTGTGCACATCCTGATGCGCGGCGAAGGCGGCGAGCAATCCGGCATCACCGGAAAGATGCGCCATCAGGCGTAATTCGATCTGTGAGTAATCGGCAGCCACCAGAACACAGCCTGGTGCGGCGACGAAAGCATCGCGGATACGTCGTCCTTCCGTGCTGCGAATAGGGATGTTCTGCAGATTCGGCTCGGACGAGGACAGGCGCCCGGTGGAAGTTCCCATGGCGTTGTAGAGGGTATGCAGACGGCCGCTGCGCGCACTGACCAGCGCCGGCAGCTTGTCGGTGTAGTTGGAGCAGAGTTTGGCCAGAGAACGATACTCGAGGATGAGGCCTGGCAGTGCGTGCTGCTCGCTCAGAGCCTCGAGCACGTCTTCTGCCGTCGAGCGCTGGCCGGTCGCCGTCTTCGTCGTCGCCGTCAGCTGCAAGTGATCATAGAGTACCTGCGCCAGCTGTTTCGGGGAATCCAGGTTGAACGCCATACCCGCCACCTGTTGCGCCTGCGCTTGCAAGGCTTCCATGCGCCCTCGCAGTTCCTGACTCTGCCGCGCCAGTGCGCCGGCATCGATAAAGACGCCACGCCTCTCCATACGCGCCAGTACCGTCGTCAGCGGGCGATCGATCTGGTCATAGAGACGGGCACGCTCGATTGCAGCATCGAGCTCCTGACGCAGAAGTGGATAAAGCCCCAGGATGCAGTGCGCGCGCTGTCGCAAAAGATTCGCCAGAGCGTCGTTGTCGAGGCTCTCCTGCGTCCGACGCCCACGCCCCTGGCCGAGCAAGTCCGCCAGCGTCGGCACCGCCACCTGCCAGCGCCGTTCGACCTGCTCGGCGAGGGTGGCCGCGCGTGTCTCGAGGCTGTAGGCCATCAGTTCGATATCATCGCCGCAGAATTCGTACCCCCCTTGTTCCATCGCGATCTGGGAGAAAAGCTTGCTCTGCTCACCGACGATGATCTTGCCGGTGGCCGCCCACAAAGGCTGCAGACAGGCGAGCAGCTGCGCCTCGTCCCAACCCGGCGCCAAAAGGTCCGTCGCACAAGGGAAATAGTAAGCGGCGGCGTCCGTCGCCAGCGCCAGCCCCTGCAGATGCATGAAAGGATGCTCGCCATAGGCAAGAAAACTGAAGGCCAGGATGGGAGCCGCCTGCAGACTGGGCAGCAGTGTCTGCCAAGCCTCGATATCGCTGACCAGGCCACCAGCGGGTGGCGATGGCATCGATACTGTGGGTGTAGCTATCAGGGCCGGCTCATCACTCTTGCCTTTGAGCTTGCTCAATTCGCCACGAAAACCCAGGGTCGCATAGATCTGCGCCAGCGCCACCTGATCGCGCGGGGCACGCCGCAGATCGGCGAGCTCGACATCCAAAGGCAGATCGTCGCGGACCCGAATGAGCTGCCGTAGCAGCGGCAGGCGCTCGCTGTGCGCACGCAGGCTCGCGGCATGGCGCGCCGGCAGGGCATCGAGGTGCTGCAGCATGGCGTCGATGCTGCCGTACTCATCGAGCAGACGCGCCGCTGTCTTCGCGCCTATGCCCGGGATACCCGGGATATTATCGACGCTATCGCCGACGAGGGTAAGGTAATCGACCATGGCCGCCGGCGGCACGCCAAATTTCTCCTGCACTGCCGCCACGTCGAGACGGCGCCCCTTCATCGTATCGATGAGTTCGATCTGATCGTCGACCAATTGCGCCAGATCCTTGTCTCCGGTGGCGATGACCACTTGGTGCCCGGCGGCGGCAGCACGGCGAGCAAGAGACGCGATGACATCGTCGGCCTCGACACCGGTCAGACGCAGGAGCGGATAGCCCTCAGCACGCAGCAAGTCGTCGAGCGGCGCGATCTGGCTACGCAGATCCTCCGGCATCGCCGGCCGATGCGCCTTGTAATCGGCGTAGAGTTCATCGCGAAAAGTTTGACCCGGAGCATCGAAGACGACGACGATATCGGCCTGCGCATAGTCACTGCCCAGCTTCTGCAGCATGTTCAGGACACCTCGGATGGCACCCGTGGCCTGGCCCTGCGGCGACAACAGCGGCGGCATGGCGTGATAGGCACGATAGAGATAGCTGGAGCCATCGACCAATACGAACATCGCTAAATCCCTCAGAGCTAAGCGTGCATGACAGGGCATTGTGCCGATCCACACCGAGAAGGGCAAACCGCAAGGTCGACAAAATCAGACCTGTGGTTGTGCATTTTTTATGCGATCCACTACAATCAAGAGAGGATCGCCCTTCTATCGGGCATTGAGGACAGATCATGCCGGTTTACGATATCCGCGAAGTCATCGCCCTGGCGAAGAAAAATGAAGAGCGCACCGGGCTGCTCTTCGATCGCCTGCACTGGAAGGTGAATCATATTCAACGCGCGGTTCCCATCGCCGCCGAACAGGCGACAGCGCACCTGATGACCTTCGTCCTCGCCTATATCGAGCATGTACCGAGCATGGTCGATGCTCTCGGCGATGCTGCCGAGGCCAGCGCCTGCCTGCGTCAGGTCGCCCCGCTGATCAATCTGGTGGAGGACATCTTCATCTATGGATCGAACCGCAGCAGCGAGGAACGCGACCTCGAAGAACTGCTCAGCCAGGCCTATCTGGCGCACCGTCTGGTTGAAGAACTGAACACGCATTTCGTGCAGGCACAGGGCGGAGTGCTGGCGAGCATCGACATGGCCAGTGCCGACCTCATCGCCGCCCACCTCATCGGTGAGATGATCGCCCCCGCCCTCGCCGAGCTCGCCTGTGACACGGCGCGTTCCCTCTTTCACGAGCAGGGGCTCAAACTGCATCAGATCGACGACCTCTGGCAGCGCCAGTGGACGCACTTCGCCACCGTGCACGAACTCCTGCCCCCCGGCCTCGGCGCTGCGCACTGAGCGCTGACCCGCAGGCAGCCCCGCCGGATATCGACGATGAACAGGGAGTGGCATCGCGCGGTGGCGGCTCGCCTGCCGGTGCCGGCCTGGTGTTGCGATGCGTCGGGGCAGATCAGCTTCGGCAACCAGCACTTCAGCACCGACATGCTCGAACCGGAGACAGCGCAAAGGCTGGCACAGGCATGGGCAAGCGGCGATTGTTCACGACAACGCATCTTCCTGCGGCGCGGCCCGCATCGCGAGGAATACCTCCTGCACTGTGAGACCATCGAACACCCGGTCGACCGCTTTTTCTGCCTGGTCGAGTCTGTACACCCCGCCGCCAGCCGTATCGACGTCGTCAACCAGCTCCTCATCCAGGGTGTGCGCGAGCGAGAAGAGGCGCTGCGCGACTTGCAACAGGCGACCGAACGTCTTGCCAGCGTCATCCATGTGCAACAACGGCTGGCGCAGGCAGAACTCGATCTGCCGCGTTTCGCCGAACAGCTGGCCGAAGAGTTATGCCGTCTGACCGACGCCGACGCCTGCTGCCTGCATCTATTCGATGACGCTCCCTGGCGCCTGCACATCCGGCATGGTCGCGAGGAAGTCACCGCTGAGCTCGCCACCTGGGTAGCGCAGCAAAAGCCGGAGCGCCTGACGATCGTCGGTAGCGACCATCTTCCCGCCCGTGCCGGGAAGCTCATCCTCGCTCCCATCCTGCAAGCCGGCCAGCGTCTGGGCATCGCCGCCTTGTACGTTGACGACCATAAGCACCTTGCTCGCCAGGATCTACAGACTCTCGAACTGCTCACTGGCCTGCTGGGCTCGGCCCTGATGCATCAGAACGATTTCGAGATGAGCGTCCGTCTCATCGATGAGCGCACCGAGATGCTCGCCACCCTCAGCACCGAGGTGGAAAAACGCCGTATCTCCGAGCAGGCCCTGCGTACCAGCGAAACCCGTCTGCAGGAGATCATCGAGGCTTCGCACGAAGGCTATCTGAGCTTCGATCTGCAGGAACGCATCACCATGCTCAACGCCGAGGCGGCGCGCTTGCTCGGTGCCGACAAAAGCACCCTGCGCGGACGTCGTCTGAGCGATTTTTTACGCCCCCCCGGCGACCACCTGATCGCACGCGCCCTGCGCATCTATACGCGCCGGCAGCGCTTGTGCTGGCTGGGACGCCGCCATGACGTGCCGATGCGCGATGCGCATGGCCGCGACTTCATCGTCGAGGCCAGTTTCAGTGCTACCGGCCAAGGCGAGCACATCGAGTTTCACGTCTTTTTGCATGACATCACGCAACGCAAGCAGGCCGAAGAGGAACTGCGTCGCAGTCAGGCACAGCTGCGCTCCGTCGCCGACAGCATCCCGGCACATCTCGCCTACGTCGACGCCCAGCAACGCTACCTCTACGCCAACAGTGCCCTGGGCCAGGCCATGGGCTTGGCGCCCGAGCAGATCGTCGGCCGCCATCTTGAGGACCTGCTCGGTGACAGTGCCTACCAGCATCTTGCCGCACCTGTCTCCGCCGCCCTGCTCGGGCAGCCCGGACAGTGCGAACTGACGCTGAACACCTGTCAGGGGCCACGACGCTTCGAATCACGCCTCATTCCGGAAGACGACGCCGGTCAAGAACAACGCGGCTTTTATCTGGTCGCCTGGGACATCGATGAACGCTGGCATGAAGCGCGCCGTCTGCATGACGCGGCGACACACGACGCCCTCACCGGCTTTTTCAACCGCCAGGCTTTTCTCGATCTGCTGCAGGAGCATCTGCAAAATTCCGCGATACCGGCGCATGCCCTGCTCTATATCGATCTCGATAATTTCAAACAGATCAATGACGTCCATGGCCATGCCGTCGGCGACGCGGTGCTGCAGATCTTCAGCGGCCGCCTGCGCTCCTGTGTGCGCATCGACGACTGCATCTGCCGCATCGGCGGCGACGAGTTTCTCGTCCTGCTCAAGCAGGTCAATGGCGCCGAACCAGCGCAGCGCATCACCCGCAAGATCCTGGAAGCCATGCGCGAGCCTCTGGTGCTCAAGCAGTTGCAGCTGCAAGTCAGTCTCAGCGTCGGCATCGCCGTACATGACGGTGAGGCCAGCACCGAACTGATCGCGCGCGCCGACGCCGCCCTCTATCGCGCCAAAGCCGGTGGCCGCAGCCGCTATGTCGTCGCCTGACGCGACGCCGGTGTGCGCAGGGCGACGGTGACCGCCACGCCCTCGCCGCCACGCTCGGGTGTCGGGGACGCCGGCGCGGTCGGCCTCTCCTCCTGATAGGCGCAGGCGACGCATTCGATCCATTCACGGCCACTGACCGTCTCATGACAACGGCGGATACGATCGACCGCCTGACAGGCCGGGCAACGCGCCGCCGCGATGAACTGCCGTTTGATCGTGCTCATGACTTCCTCCAGGCGTAATCATCGAGCAGGGCCGCCATATCGGGATCACGCCCCATCATCATGCGAAACACCTCCGCTGCTGACCAGGCGCCACCGAGGGCCAGGACCGTGTCGCGAAAGCGGCGGGCGCTGAGCGAAGAAGCTTGCAATCCTTCGCGCGCCACGGCGGCGAAGGCGTCTGCCGCCAGCACCTCGGCCCACTTGTAGCTGTAGTAGCCAGCGGCGTAACCACCGGCAAAGATGTGCGTAAAACTATGCTGGAAGCGGTTGTACGCGGGTGGCTGCAGCAGGCTCGTGCGCTGCCGGATGGCGTCCATCTGCGCTTGTAGCTCGGCCTCGCTGTGCGCCGGATGTTCATGGATGGCGAGATCAAAAAGCGCCAGCTCGATCTGCCGGCGACAGAGCAGAGCCGATTGAAAATGGCGTCCGGCGACGATTCTGCGCACCAGATCGCGCGCTTGTTCCTGCTCGGCAGCGGCGACCGCGAGCAGGGGCAGCAAGGTCGCCTCACACTGCGCGAAGTGCTCCATGAACTGGCTCGGCAATTCCACCGCGTCCCAGGCGATGCCGGCGATACCGCTGACCCCGGGAAGAGCGATGCGGGTCAGCATATGCTGCAGACCATGCCCGAGCTCGTGCAGCAAGGTCGTCAGTTCGTCATGATCGAGATAGGCGATACCATCCTCTCCCGGCGCCCGGAAATTGCAGGTCAGCAAAGCGATGGGAATCTGCTCGCCCCCTTCCGCGAGCAGGCGCCGGCCACACAGATCCGCCATCCAAGCACCGGCGCGTTTACCGGCGCGCGCGAACAGATCGCAATAGCAGCCGGCGATGACCCGCCCCTGCTCGGCAAATTCGAGATAGAAGACGTCGGCGTGCCAGGCCGTCATCGGCACCTGCCGCACACTCAAACCCCACAAGCGCTGTAAAAGGGCGAAGAGGCGCTCGAGCAGTGTCGGTAGCGGCAGGAAGGGGCGCACATCCTCTTGTCGATACGCATGGTGACGGATACGCAGACGTTCCGACAGATAGGGAACATCCCAGACCTGCACCGCATCGATGCCGCAGGCGCGCGCCTCGGCGAGCAGATCCTGCCAATCGTCCTGTGCCGCCTTCGTCGAACGCACCAGCAGATCCTCGAGCAGACGCCGCACACTGGCCAGCGAATCGGCCATGCGCCCCTGCAAGGCCAAGGCGGTGTAGTCGCCAAAGCCGAGAAGTTCCGCCTGCGCCTGGCGCCGCGCCAGGATCTCCAGCATCAGGGGGCCATTGTCGAACTCCTGAGGGCCCTTTTCACTGGCGCGCTGCACATAGGCGGCGTAGACCTGCTCGCGCAGAGCGCGATCCTCGGCGTGCGTCATGATGGCGATATAGTCGGGCTGACGCAGGGTGATGCGATAGACCGTCGCTGCACCCGGCGCCGCCGGCTGTGCCCACAGGGCGACCTGGGCCGGCGGCAGGCCAGCCAGGCGCTCCAGCGCGACATCGAAAACCACCGCCTCGGTGGCGTCGACGACGTGGTGTGCGAAGGTCGTCGACAACTCACTCAGGCGCAGGGCATGGGCAGCAAAGGCTGTACGCTGCGGCGCCGGCAAGCCGACACCGGTGAGGCGAAAATCACGCTCCTTGATCTCGGCGATGCGCTGCCGGGCATGATCGAGTCCACCTTGCGCCAGAATACGCTGGATCTGCGCATAGAGGCCGGCGTGCTGATAGAGTTCCGTGGCAGTCTGCGACCAGGCGGCGACCGCCTGCGCGTGCGCCTGACGCCAGTCTTCACTGCCCAGCACCGCCTGTAGATGACTGATGGGTGCAAAGGCCTGTTCGATCTCGGCTTCATGGTCGAGCAGGGGCTGCAGCACCGTCGCAAAACTGGCCGGCTGCTCCGCCCAGAGCGACCATTGCGCCTTGAAATGCTGCAAACGCTCGAGCAGGCCTTGCAGCTGTTCTTCCGCCCGCAAATGCTGCCAGTCCGGACGCCAGACGACCTCCATAGCTCTACTCCCCAAGCGATTTGCCGCGAGTATGGCAGAAGGCTGCATCACCTTGCTATGCTGCGGCATGCGCATCACCATCTTCTGCAAGGTCATCGACAATTTCGGCGACGCCGGTATCGCCTGGCGTCTGGCGCGCCAGCTGCGCCGACATGGTCACGCCGTCTGTCTGCTCATCGACGACCGCGACACCCTGCGGCGTCTGCAGGAGCCGCAGGCACGCCAGGCGCTCGCGGTCGCCGAGACGATCGATGTCATCACTTGGCGCGATGACGACGACGCTCTCGCCCAGGCCGACGCCGATCTATGGCTGGAAACCTTCGCCTGCGGCTATGGCGAAGGCGTGCTGCCGGCGCTGGCGCTGCGCCATCGGCGACCACGCCTCTGCAACATCGATCACCTCAGCGCCGAAAGCTGGGTGGCGACCTACCATGGACTGCCCTCACCGCATCCCGCCACCGGCCTGCAACAGACTTACTGGCTGCCCGGCTACAGCACCGACAGTGGCGGCCTCCTGCGTGAACCGGATCTGCTCACCCAGCATCGGCATTGGCGCAGCGACAGCTGTGCACAGACGGACTTCCTGCGCGCCTATGGCCTGGAACGCCAGAGCGACGAACTGCTGCTGACCCTGTTTTGCTACCCCCATGCACCGCTGCGCGGCCTGCTCGCCGCCCTGCACGATCGTCCCTCGCGCCTCCTCATCCTCGGTCCCGGCGGCGATGCCGCCGTCGCCGCCGCCCTCGGCGCAGCGCCCGCTCCCGGCGCCCGGCATGGCGCCTGCCATCTACACCCCCTGCCGCTGCTGCATCATCAGGACTACGACCGTCTGCTCGGTCTCGCCGATTTCAACATCGTCAGGGGCGAGGACAGCTGGGTGCGCGCGCAGTGGGCCGGTCGACCCTTGTTATGGCAGGCCTACACACAAGCCGAGAGCGCTCACCTCGACAAACTCGAGGCCTGGCTGCAACTGCAGTCCCTGCCTGAAGCGCTGTGCATCTTGCATCGGCATTTCAACGCCGGCCAGGCACCGGAGGCCACCGCCTGGCAGGAGCTCTTCGCGCAAGGGGACTCACTCATCGCTGCCGCGACCGCCTGGCGTGATCGCCTGAGCCAGCAGAGCGACCTGGTCAGCCGTCTCCTGCACCATCTCGGCGACGCTTGACGCTGGCGTCCACCCAGGCATTTATTTACAATGGGCCGCCCTTTATCAGCCAGGTATCGTCATGAAAACCGCACAGGAAATCCGCGCCGGCAACGTCATCATGGTCGGCGGCCAACCGATGGTCGTGCTCAAGGCCGAATACAACAAGTCGGGGCGTAATGCCGCCGTCGTGAAAATGAAGATGAAGAACCTGCTCACCGCCCAGGGCCAGGAAACCGTCTACAAGGCTGATGAAAAATTTGAGCAGATCATCCTCGAAAAGAAGGAAGTGACCTATTCCTACTTCGCCGACCCCCTCTACGTCTTCATGGACGGTGACTTCAACCAGTATGAAGTCGAGAAGGAAAACCTCGGTGACGCCGCCAACTACATCGAAGACGGCATGCAGGAAACGGTGGAAGTGGTGCTCTACGACGGCAAGGCCATCTCGGTGGAAATGCCGGTGATCATCGTGCGCGAGATCGCCTATACCGAACCTGCCGCCAAGGGCGATACCTCGGGCAAGGTGACGAAGTCGGCACGCCTGCCGAATGGCTATGAGTTGCAGGTCGCCGCTTTCATCGAGACCGGTGAAAAGATTGAGATCGACACCCGTACCGGCGAATTCCGCGGCCGCGCCAAGGGCTGAGTGCGAGCTCATGTCGACGGGCAGTTTTTGCGACCGATCCCTTGCGGGGGTATGGGTATTTCCCATGCGCTACCCCCTCAAGGTCATCGGCGACAGCAGCCATCCCATGCGGGACATCGTCGCTGCGCTGTTGCAACGCCATATCCCTGACTTTGACCCGGCCACCCTGAGCTGCCAGCCTTCATCGGCCGGCCGCTATGTGTCGGTGCGTGCCGAGTTCATCCTGCACAGCAAGGAACAGGTCGATCGCCTCTACGCCGACCTGGCGGCCTGCCCGCAGATCAAGCTCGTGTTATGAGTGAGCTGCTCATCCGTCATCCAGGCCTGGTCGACTTCACCGACACCTGGCAGGCCATGCGTCAGTTCACCGAGCAACGCACGCCGGAGACCGCCGATGAGCTGTGGATCCTCCAGCATCCTGCCGTTTTCACCCTCGGCCAGGCCGGTCGCCGCGAACACCTCCTCGATCCTGGCACGATTCCGGTGGTGGCGACCGACCGTGGTGGCCAGGTCACCTATCACGCACCCGGGCAGTGGGTCGTCTATCCTCTGCTCGATCTGCGCCGACGTGGCTGGCATGTGCGCGATCTCGTCGATCGTCTCGAAGACATCCTGATCGCCACCCTGGCCGACTTCTCGCTCCGCGGTGAACGCCGCGCACACGCCCCCGGCATTTACATCGCCGGGCGCAAGATCGGCTCGCTCGGCCTGCGCATCCGGCGCGGCTGCAGCTATCACGGCCTCTCGCTCAATGTCGCCATGGACATGCAACCCTGGCAACGCATCCATCCCTGCGGCATGGCCGACCTGAGCATGACCAGTCTGGCGGAGGCGAGCGATGGTCACGGCGACGACACCCTGATGGCGGCGGCCGAGGCCGCTCTGCTGCGTCATTTTCAGCGGGCTTTGCTATAATCGCCGCTGATTTTCTCTGGATCCAAGCGCATGAACGAACCTCTGGCTCCGAAACACCGTGTCGTCACCGGCGAGAAGATGCGTGGCGCCGACAAGGTCGCGCGCATCCCGGTCAAAGTCATCCCGACCACCGAACTGCCGCGCAAGCCCGACTGGATCCGGGTCAAGGTGCAGCAACCCGCAGAGATCGAGCGTATCAAGAGCACCCTGCGCGCGCAGAAACTGCATACCGTCTGCGAAGAAGCCGCCTGCCCGAATCTGCCGGAATGTTTCGGGCACGGCACCGCAACCTTCATGATCATGGGCGACATCTGCACCCGCCGCTGCCCTTTCTGCGACGTCGCGCATGGCCGCCCCTGGCCTCTCGACCCGGAAGAGCCGCAGCGCCTCGCTGAAACGGTGGCCGCCCTGAAACTGAGCTATGTCGTCATCACCTCGGTCGATCGTGACGATCTCCTCGATGGCGGCTCCAGCCATTTCAGCGCCTGCGTGCGCGCCCTGCGCGCCCACTCCGCCAACGTGCAGATCGAAGTCCTGGTGCCTGACTATCGCGGCCGTCTGCAAGCCGCTCTCGACGCCATGCATGACGGCCTGCCCGACGTCTTCAACCACAACATCGAGACCGTTCCCCGTCTCTATACCGCCGTGCGCCCAGGCTCTGACTACGCCCACTCACTACAGCTGCTGCGCTCCTTCAAGGAACGCTACCCCGGCATCCCGACCAAGTGCGGTCTGATGCTGGGCCTCGGCGAAGAAGAGTCCGAAGTGCTGGCGGTCATGCACGACCTGCGCGCTCATGGCGTCGACCTGCTGACCCTGGGGCAATACCTGCAACCCTCGAAACAGCATCTTCCCGTCAGCCGCTTCGTCCATCCCGATGAATTCCAGCGCTACGCCACTGCCGGTGCCGCCATGGGTTTCCAGCACGTCGCCGCCGGCCCCATGGTGCGCTCTTCCTATCACGCCGGCGAACAGCTGCAGCAGGCGCGATCTATGTCAACTCCATCGCTAAATGCTACAGAACATCGATAAAAAGAGCAGGCAGGGCGGGGCTTGATTTTTGTACAAAGTTTTGTACCATAGCATTAGACCGATCTTGCCCAGGGGCGGCCAAGGTGTTTTTTATGGCAGTAGCCGCAAGAAACAGAGTCGCTCCGTTTGTAACCCCAGTAGGCCGTAGCGTGTGGCCTGAGAGGTAAGTCAAATGAACGTACTGACTTTTAGCGAGGCGCGCGCTAGCTTTAAGCAGACGATGGATGATGTTTGTAACGATCACGTTCCGACTGTGATCACCCGCCAGCGCGGGGAGGACGTTGTCATGATGTCATTGGCTGACTACAACAGTATGCAGGAAACCCTGTACCTGCTCAGCTCGCCCAAGAACGCCAGCCGTCTGATGGAATCCATCGCCCAGCTGAAGACCGGCAAGCTCCGGAAAGTGGAGCTGAACCATGAATCAGAAGGTCAAAGCGAAGAATAAGAGGGCAGCAAAGCAATTCGCCGTGTCCTTCACGGACAACGCGTGGGAAGACTACCTGCACTGGCAGTCCGAAGACCCCGATATAGCGACAAAGATCAACGATCTCCTCACCGAGTGCCTGCGCACACCCTTCCAGGGGACGGGCAAGCCTGAGCCATTGTCTGGCGATCTCACGGGCTATTGGTCGCGCCGCCTCAATCAAGAGCATCGCTTGGTCTACCTGCCCGAGGACGGTGGTATCGCCGTTGTCGCCTGTAGATACCACTACGACCCATGAGCTTTTTAAAAGCTAGCTAGAAGGACATCAGCGCGGTTCCCAACGCATCCAGACAACTGATGCTCGACCGACTGTATCAACACGCTGACCTCGTAGAAGCGGATGCGCGAGGCCGTCAGCCCCCACCCGTTTTTGCGCGCGGGGCTCCATCCAATTTTATGATTGGGTGGGGGGGATGGCGCCCAGCACGTAGCGGCGGTTACCTCGACGTCGCAATAGCTGAGGCAACACCTAAAGGACAGCCAGACACACTGACTGAGGATATCGATGGGAAAACGGTGGCGCGGGCAGCGGCACCGAGTGTTCACGGTGATCATTGCAGCAGTCCTCGGTTTACCTGACAATACCTTTCCAACTCGGACGGAGCAAATCAAGCTTATCAACTGACGCGAACCACCCATAAATCTCCTTCGCACCATGCACGATTCGCTTCGCCAGATTGCCATTATCAATCTCAACCCAAGGCTTCGCCGACCACTCCCAATTCCTGTGCTCTTCGTCGAAACCGAAGATCGCATCAGGCCGTTCCGTGTACCACGGCCACCAAGAAGATTGTTTCGCGCCGCCGATATTAGATTTCATCACTTCCAAAATCCTCTGCCACCGAATTTCATCGTCCACAACAGATTCACTGCTTCTTCGGATACCCCAAAAAAATCCATTCGAATTCACCCCATCAAACTCGAATCGGAGGTAAATATCTTGATCGACATGCCACTTTAATCCAAATCCAGAATGACGCTTAAAAGCTTCTAGATTGGCCCCTTCCCAGACCAGGTCCATAGGGATTTCATGACGCCGGATCTCCCCCTCGATTCCGTCGTGCAATCGACGTAGAAGATCAATCCGCGCGCTTCGAATAACTTGGTTTAGAGCGATCGTTGATTTGATATTATCGGGGGAACCGAGGATGATTTTCTTGATCTCTTCGGCTTCGTTCATTTGCGGCTCTCCATTGATCTCACGTCTGATATACTGTGCAAGTTCTTCAAGAAAAACGCGAACCCGCAAGGCGCGCGTCACTTGCGCACAAGACTCAATCCAAGTCACGATTTTTTGGAAATCAATCTCAATGAGATGTCCTTTTTTGATCATGTCACTTCGATCTGAAGCTGATAAACTGCGCTCATCAGGAACCCGATTGGAAATGTAGAGAATTTTCCAACTTCGACCTTTAGGGAAGGCTTTGCTTCTTATGAATTCCGAATAATCTCGAAGCTGATCATCTTGATCGCTGGCCCACGGTTTGTTCTCGATCGCAAGGATCAAATCATTGAACTGCAGTACAATATCAATCCGCCTCTGGCCATTCGCCTGATACTCTGTTTCAACAATAGGGTTGGACAGGCATTGATCTTCTAAGCCAATGGTTTCCAAAAAAAATCGAAGGAAGCTCTCTCCTTGCCCGTGCGATCCATTTGGCCTTAGCATGTCGGCAAAAACTGATGACAGGGCGTTCTCATGCAAGCGTGCAAAACGAAAATACTCAAAACCTGGGGCCAGATCACGCTCGACCCGCGTTAATGATTCGGCCACAACGTTGCGGCGAAGCGTGACGCCACTTAACAATTCAGTGACATGATCAAGCAGCGGAGCGCGCTTATTCACGCCTTTTGTCTGTATGGTTGGAAAATTGTTTTCCACAACTTACTCCGTTGATGGGAGGATTTGTCACGTTTCATGGAGGCCCGGGCCTCTCGACCAAGTAGCTGATTTCCCCGTTGTACAGCGTTACCCGGTCGACGTCCAGCTGGCTTGCAATCTCCTGTGCATTAGCAGCGCGGCACGCATGGATGCCAACGCTAGCACTGTCTTGCCGGCCTTACCAGTAACGCATTGCCTGGATTCAGGATACCGCTCGCGGATCCATTCGGTGAGTGGATGTGATCGTGTATGTCGACCGGGATAACCCCCATGCCTTCAGGGTGAAGGCGAAACAGCGTTCATTATTTGCCCAATGCGCGACAGCCACATTCTTTTGCTCGTCCGAGAACTTCGGCTTTGAGCGAACGTACCCAGATTGCAGATCGCCACGCCTTTCGAATTCGTCACACCAGGCCTTCAACGAGTTCGTGGTCCCATATCCCAGCTGACGAAGCGTCGCCTTGCATCGCTTCCCCAGCCTCAGGTACAGCTCCACCGCCTGAAGTCGCTCTTCGTATGAGTACATGGACTACCTCCAAAGTAGTCCAAGATTTTGTCCGCCCCCCCATAGATCAATTTTCAACGAGTATCAACACGTTGGCCTCGTAGAAGCAGATGCGCGAGGCCGTCAGCTCGCTCAACTTGGCCAGCTCTCCAATTCTCATGCTCCCTCAAAAATACATTGACATTGAAGTTAACTTTAAGCCTAGAGTTCGTCCATGATCAAACGAGGAGATCCCATGAACGTGTTCGATAAATTGACGCTCCCCAACGGCGCGGTGATA
>JAKBFV010000091.1 GCA_021833365.1 Pseudomonadota bacterium
TGCAGGGACTTGGGCTCTTTGCGCGCACTTACGAGTGTTTGCAGGCGTCGATGGCGGTCTACGAGCTGGACCTGCGTTTTCTGCGTCCGATTCCTCTGCCTTCCGGCGCCTTGCAGGTGCAGGTCAGTCCGGAAGCCGACGGCGCGCAGGCTTATCATCTGCGCGTCGTCGATGGCGATGGGCGGGTCAGGGCTGCCGGTCGCGTGCAGGCGCAGACGACCGGGTGAGACTGGCTTAGCGGCTGCTCGCCACCGGCGCGCTCTCGAGATTGGGTGTTTTTTTCTGGTTTTTCATCGCCTGTGTCCAGTCGAGGATGATCTCACCGGCTTCATGCACAAAGCCATCTTTCTGGATTTCGCTATCGCTCGGCTCGCTGTCGCTGTCGGCATTGTTGGTGTCGCTGTTCAGGCTGTCCAGGGTCTTGAGCGGCGCTTGTCCCTTGGCCTGACGGCGGGTATTTTCGATCGCCAGCTGTTGCGCGTCGAGGCTGTTCTGTTCCTGGCGGCGTTCGCTTTCCTGCAAGCTCAGGCGGGTCTTGCCGCGTTGCGCATGCAGCAGGGCGGCCTCTGCGCGCGTGTAGGTGAAGTCGGGCGAGCTGGCGGCACGAGCAGCATCTTGCTTGCGCAGGATCGGCAGGGTCGACTTGAAGTCAAAATAGGTCTGGTAGTTGACGGGGCTGATGCTGTCGGAAGGCATGGCATTGGGCAGGGCGCTCTCACCGATGTCCTTGTCGTCGATCAGGCTGGGAAAGACGATATCCGGGATGACACCGCGATTCTGATTCGACTCTCCGGAGATGCGATAGAACTTATCCTCGGTGATCTTCACCTGACCATAGCCGACGTCGCGCAGCGCCTGTACCGTCGCTTTGCCAAAGGTGGTCGAGCCGATGATCAGGCCACGCTGATAGTCCTGAATGGCTCCTGAAAAGATCTCCGAAGCGGATGCGCTCAGGCGATTGACCAGGACGACCAAGGGGCCGCTGTAACTCATACCTTCATCGGTGTCGCCGAGTACCTCGACCTGGCCGGTGGAGCTGCGCACCTGAACGGTGGGGCCGGTGTCGATGAACAGGCCGACCAGGCTGTTGGCTTCCTGCAGGGCACCGCCACCGTTGTTGCGCAGGTCGATGATGAGACCATCGATCTGTTGCTGTTTGAGGTCTTCGATGAGGGCGCGCACGTCACGGGTGGTGCTGCGATAGTTGGGGTTGCCATCCTGTTCGGCCTGAAAATCGGCATAGAAGGTCGGCAGCACGATGACGCCGATACGGTGCTTGACGCCCTGGCGGGTGATCTCGATGACGTGTTTTTTTGCTGCCTGATCCTGCAGAGCGACAGTGTTGCGGATGATGCTGATGGTCCGCGTCTGGTGTTCGTCATGGCTGCCAGCGGGGAGAATCTGCAAGCGTACCAGCGAACCCTTCGGGCCGCGGATGAGGTCGACAACCTCATCGATGCGCCAGCCGATGACGTCGACGAAATCACCGTTGGCCTGGGCAACGGCGACGATGCGGTCGCCGGGTTTGAGGGCATGACCTTTGTCGGCCGGGCCGCCAGTGACCAGACGAACCACCTTGGTGTATTCATCCTCAGTCTGCAGGACGGCACCGATGCCTTCCAGCGACAGCGACATATTGATGTTGAAGTTTTCCGAGACGCGTGGCGTGAAGTATTCCGTATGCGGATCGATGCTCTCAGTGAGTGCATCCATATAGATCTGGAAAGCATCGTCGGCGTGCGCCTGATAGAGATGGGTCAGCTGACTCTGATAGCGCTTACCGAGCAGCTTGAGGATGTCGGCGGGGGCCTTGCCAGCTAAGCTCAGGCTGAGTTCGCTGGCTTTGACGCGTTGCCGCCAGAGCTGATCCATGGCCACCGATGAGCTGATCCAGGGGGCATGTTCACGATCCGTCTCGAGCCACTCTTCGCGCTTGAAGCTCATCAGGTTTTTCGATTGCACGAGACTGAGTTCAAAATTGATACGTTCGATCATGCGCTGCTGGAAGCGGTTATAGATAAAAAATGCAGCGTGCAGATCGCCGTGGCGCAGAGAGCTGGCCAGGGTATTGCGATAGGGTTCAAAGCTCTTGATGTCGGCGGCGTAGAAATAGCTGCGACTGGGATCGAGATCCTTGATGTAACGATCGAAGACCTTGCTGGAAAAGTGGCTGTCGAGGCTGGGGTGCAGATAGCTGTAGTGCGCCAGATCTTTCGCCACCTCGATGGCTGCCGCCGACTCTTGCGCCGTCGGCGCCAGTTCAGTGAAAGCGCTGTTCGGCTGCGTCGAGGAGGTGAATCCTCCAGTAAAAACGAGGGCCACGGAGATGAAGGCGAATCCCAGAAACTTGCGGGGGTAGCGGGGCGCGGGCATTGCTTTTTCCAGTTGCCAGATCAAGAGCCGACGGGGGCTGTACGGCTGCCTGCAAGTATATGCACACGTCCCTTCATCAACAACCGGATCTGTGCATCTTTGTCCTGAAAATTTATCGTCACCAGCCAGGGTGGCGCGTAAGGATAAGGATGCCGGGATGGGTGATGGTCGACGTATAATGGCGACTTCCGATGAGCAGGAGTCATGCCGATGAGCAGCGGTGCTTTGATGTTGGATCTCGAAGGTGGACATTTGCGTCATGAAGAACAACACCTTCTTGCACAGGCCGAGGTCGGTGGGGTGATTTTCTTTGCCCGCAATTACGAAGACCCGCAGCAGCTCATGCGTCTGGTGCATGAGATACGCCGCCGTCGCCCGGATCTCCTCCTCGCCGTCGATCAGGAAGGCGGGCGCGTGCAACGTCTGCGCGAGGGATTTCAGCTTCTGCCGGAGATGGCGGTGTTCGGTACGCTCTATGAACGCGCTCCCGATGAGGCTCTGGCGGCGGCACGCCTGGTCGGCTGGCTGATGGCCAGCGAGGTCCTGGCACTCGGTATCGATATCAGTTTTGCGCCGGTGCTCGACCTCAATCCCGGCATCAGTGAAATCATCGGGCGGCGCGCCGTACACGCCGATCCGCTGATCGCGACGGCAGTGTTGCAGGCTTATATCGCCGGCATGACAGCGGCGGGCATGGCGGCGACCGGCAAGCATTTTCCCGGACATGGTTCGGTGGTAGCCGATTCACACCTCGATCTGCCCGTCGATCAGCGCTCCTGGGCCGAGATCGAGCAGTATGATCTGCAGCCCTTCCAGGCGCTGGCGTCGGTGTTGCGCGGTGTCATGCCGGCGCATGTGCTCTATGCCCAGGTCGATGAACGACCGGCCGGCTTCTCATCGTTCTGGCTGCAGGAGGTGTTGCGCACGCGTCTCGGTTATCAGGGCGCCATCCTCAGCGATGATCTGAGCATGCGCGGCGCAGTGCACTATGGTTCGGTGCAGGACAGAGTCGATCTTGCCATCGCCGCCGGCTGTGACATGGTGCTCGTCTGCAATGATCGAGAAGCGGCCGAGCAGGCGCTGATGCACCTGCAGCGCCAGGGGGATCGGCGCAGCCCCGCTGCTACCCAGCGACTGCAGGCCCTGCGTGGACACTTTCGTACGCATTGGCCAGCGCAGCGCCAGCATCCCGACTATGCCGCTGCCTGTCAGTGTGTGCAGCGCCTGCGCTCCGAGCGTCTCAGCTGAGCGCCTGCAGCAGATGCTCGATGAAGCGTAGGCGTTCAGCCGATTCGAGACGCGCATGAAAAAAGCGCAGGCGCATCGGGCCATCGAGTTTGTAGGTGCGCGCCTGCTTCTGGATCAGTGCGATGAGTTTTTGCGGTGCGATGCTCGTCTGCGGCGAGAAGTCGAGGCGGCCACCTTCAGGGTGAGCGTCGATGTGGACGATGCCGAGGCGTTCGGCCTGCTGGCGCAGGGCGTGGACGGCAAAAAGATTTTGAGCAGCGCTCGGCAAGAGACCGAAACGATCGATCATCTCGGTGCGCAGCTCCTGCAACTCTTCGGCGTTCGTGGTATGCGCCAGGCGCTTGTAAAAGACGAGGCGCATCTGGACATCGGCGAGATAGTCGTCGGGGATCAGGGCGGGTAGACGCAGCTGGATATCGGCGTGCAGCGCCAGCGGCTCATCGCCCGGCACACTGTGACCGTTGCGGATGGCGTGTACGGCACGGTCGAGCATCTCCATATACATGCTGTAACCCAAGGACTGGATGCCGCCGCTTTGTTCGTCGCCGAGCAATTCACCTGCGCCGCGGATTTCGAGGTCCTGACTGGCGAGGATGAAACCGGCGCCGAGATCCTGCGCCAGTTCGATCGCCTGCAGACGCTTCTCGGCGTCGGCGGTCATCGCCTTTTTATCGGGTGGGGTGAGCAGATAGGCGTAGGCCTGATGGTGCGAGCGGCCGACGCGACCGCGCAGCTGGTGCAGCTGGGCGAGGCCGAGCTTGTCGGCGCGTTCGATGATGATGGTGTTGGCCGAGGGTACGTCGATGCCGGTTTCGATGATGGTGGTGCAGACCAGGACATTGAACTGCTTGTGATAGAACTGCTGCATCACTTGTTCCAGTTCACGCTCACGCATCTGTCCATGGGCGATGCCGATGCGCGCTTCCGCAAGTTCGCTGCCGAGTTCCTGGGCACAGCGTTCGATGCTTTCGACTTCATTGTGCAGATAGTAAACCTGGCCCCCACGCAGCAGTTCGCGCAGGACAGCCTCCTTGATCACCGATTTCTGCTGGGCGCGCACGAAGGTCTTGATTGCCAGGCGTCGTGCTGGTGGCGTGCTGATGATGGAGAGGTCGCGTAGCGACGCCAGCGCCATATTGAGCGTGCGCGGTATCGGCGTGGCGGTCAAGGTCAGCATGTCGACGTCGGCACGTCTTTGTTTTAGAGCCTCTTTGTGTTTGACGCCGAAACGATGCTCCTCGTCGACGACCATCAGTCCGAGTTGCCGGAACACGACGTTGCTTTGCAGGAGTTTGTGCGTGCCGATGAGGATGTCGACCTTGCCGCTGGCGAGATCGGCCAAGATGCCCTTGATCTCGGCGGCGGAACGAAAGCGCGAAATGACTTCGATATGCACCGGCCAGGCGGCGAAGCGATCGCGGAATGATTCATAGTGCTGCTGTGCCAGCAAAGTCGTGGGCACGAGCACCGCCACCTGGCGGTCATTCTGTACGGCGACGAAGGCGGCGCGCATGGCGACCTCGGTTTTACCGAAGCCGACATCGCCGCAGACGAGGCGATCCATCGGTCGTTCCTGCGCCATATCGGCGAGGGTGGCGGTGATGGCCTGAGCCTGGTCGGCGGTCTCCTCGAAGGGGAATTCCGCCGCAAAGCTGTCATAATCGATGTCGCGCAGGCGATAGCTGTAACCGGGACGGGCGGCGCGCCGGGCATAGACATCGAGCAGTTCGGCGGCGACGTCGTGGATCTTCTCCGCCGCTTGCCGGCGGGCTTTTTGCCACTGGTCACTGCCGAGGCGATGGAGTGGGATCTGCGTGTCGTGGGCGCCGACATAGCGTGCGATCAACTGCATCTGTGCCACGGGCACATAAAGGCGGGCCTGGTCGGCGTATTCCAGCTGCACGAACTCCTGCATCTGGCCTTCGACGGCGAGGCTGACGAGACCTAAATAGCGGCCGACACCGTGTTCGATGTGGACCACAGGCGCGCCGATCTGCAATTCAGCCAGGCTGCGCAGCGCCATGTCTTCCTGAAAACCCTGCTGAACTTGGCGTCGTCGCCTCTGCATGACGCGCTGCCCGAACAGCTGCGCTTCGGCGATGATCTCGATGTCGGTGCCGCACATGCCGGCATCGAGCGGCGCGATGGTCAACATCAGCGCATCGCTACTGGCGAGAAAGCTCGGCCAGTCTTCGCACAGGCGCACTGCCAGCGTCGTCTGCGCGAGTTGTTCGCGCAGTGCTTCGCGGCGTCCGGCGGTTTCGGCGGTGAGCAGGATGCGGCGCTGGCCGGCTTGCTGCACATAGGTCTGCAGGGCGGCCAAGGCCTGTGGCTGATGCGCCGGCGCTGGCAGGGCGGGGGGCGGCAGATAGCCGAAGTCCTGCGCATCGACATCGGCGGGACCATTGCAGCGTATCCTGGCGTGTGGCTTGATCTTGCTGAAGATCTCGCTGTCGCGCAGATAGAGCGTGGCGGGGTCGAGCAAGGGGCGCTCATGATCGTGGCGCAGGTCTTCATGACGCTGCTCGATGTCATGCCAGACCTGGGTCAGCAGCTGTGGTAATTCATGATCATGAAAGATGATGCAGCGTGCCGGTAGATAATCGAAAAAAGTCGCCGTTTCGGCAAAAAAGAGCGGCAGATAGGATTCCAGCCCGGCGCTGTGCAAGCCTTGCATGACGTCCTGATAGAGGGGGACATGCCGTGGATTGACGCCGATATGGTTTTCCCATTGTTCGCGAAAGCGCGCGATCGCAGCGCGATCGAGAGGGCATTCGCGGGCCGGGAGGAGTTCGAAGCGCTCGATGACACCGGTCGATCTTTGCGAGGCGATGTCGAAGAGGCGCAAGGTGTCGATTTCATCGTCGAACATTTCGATGCGCACGGGGTGCTCGGCGCCCATCGGAAAAAGATCGATGATGGCGCCGCGGATGGCGAAGTCGCCGTGCTCATAGACGCAGTCGACGCAACGATAGCCGATCGATTGCAGTTGTTGCCGCAGAGCTTCGCCCGGCAGTTTCTGGCCGCGCGCCAGAGGCATGGACTGAACCTGGATGTGACCGACCGGCGGCAATCGCACGATGATACTGTTGACGGCGGCGAGGACGATGCCGCGCTGCATATGGGGCAGGCGGGCGAGGGTCGCTATGCGCTCGGAAAGGATGTCCTGGTGGGGCGAGAAGCGATCGTAGGGCAAGGTTTCCCGATCCGGGAAAACGCAGCAGGGAAGCGCTGGGTCGGTGAGAAAAAAACTCAATTCGCGTGCCAGACGATGGACTTGCGCGCTATCTTTGCAGAGGACGAAGATCACCTGTTCGGCGCTTGCGGCGGTCTGCGCCAGAGCGTAGCCGAAGGCGGCGCCGGGCAGGCCCTGCCAGTAGCTGTGCTGGCCTGGCTTGGGAAGGGTGGGGAGAGCTGGCATCATCGAAAATTGAGCATCCTGGATCGAGCGCTGCGGCATTATAAAGGTGTCGGGAGTCGTCGATATCCCGTCATGACAGATGGTAGGGGGAGAGGTGAGGATGTCGCAAGTCATACGCGTCGAGACGGCGGCCGGAGCTCTGCAGGGGGAATTCTGTGCGCACGGCGGTGTGCGGTTCTTGGCCATACCCTATGCCGAAGCGCTGACGCCAGCGCGGCGTCTGCGCGCCCCTCTGCCACGGCGTCCCTGGGCGGGACTGCGCCCGGCGGTGTCCTGGGGTGCCGCAGCGCCGCAGGAGAGCCCGGATTTTCTCGGTATCGGCGCCTGGGATGAAGATTGTCTGCATCTCAATGTGTGGAGCCCGGATGTGCATGGACGCCGTGCCGTCATGGTCTGGATCCATGGTGGTGGTTATTGGAGTGGTAGCAATGCCCAGCGTCTGTACGATGCCGAGTCGCTCGCGCGGCAACAGGACGTGGTCGTCGTCAGCGTCAACTATCGCCTCGGTCTGGCTGGATTCGGTGACTGGCGAGCCTATCCCGAGCTCGCCGCCGACAGCAACTGTGGTCTGCGCGATCTCCTGCTCGCCTTACAGTGGGTGCAGACGAATATCGCCGGTTTTGGTGGTGATCCGACGGCGGTGACCTTGTTTGGTGAGTCGGCGGGGGGCATGGCGGTCGCCACTTTGCTCGCCGTACCGGCGGCGCGCTCCTTGTTTCATCGTGCCATCGTGCAAAGCGGCAGCGCCGACCACGTCTATCGCGCCGATGTCGCGCAACGGGTCAGCGCTGACGTGTGTGCCGTCCTCGCTGCACCACGCCAGCTGCAGGAGATGAGCTGGCCGGAATGGCTGCGCCTGCAGCGCAGCAGCTTGCGCAGCCTGTTGCCGCGCGGTCTCGATGCTGTGCCGCTGATGCAATATGGCATGCCTGCTCTGCCTTATATCGACGATGATCTGCTGACGCAGACGGCCCTGACCGCCGATCTTGATGAGCGCCCGCTGTTGATCGGCTCGACGCGTGATGAATGGTCGCTCTTCCTCTATCACCCTGAACTGCTCGGAGGCCGGCGCACGGACGGCCAGGTCTATGGTGAAGAGGACTGGCGCGCCCTGGTACAGCGCGGTGTGCCCGAGCGCGCCGCGCTCCTGGCGCCGGCCTATGAAGACGCCCTGCCCGGGCAAGATGCTGCTGCGCGCATGATCCTGTTCGAGAGCGATCGCATCTTCACCATGAGCAGTCTGCGCCTCGCCGAGCGTATCCGTGATCACGCCTGGGTCTATCGCATGGATTGGCCCTGTGCCGGTTTGCGTCGTCTCGGTGCCTGTCACATCGTCGATCTGCCCTTTGTTTTTGCCACTCTGGAGACGCCGCTGGGACAGTTTTTTGCCGGTCCGGGAGAAGCGGCACGGCGACTCAGTACGCTCATGCAGGATCACTGGGGGCACTTTGCCCGGCAGGGTCGCCCTGGTGCCGACTGGCCGGCTTATGGTGAGTCGGCCTGGGTGCAGGTTTTCGCCGAGAATTCGCACCTCGAGCAGGATCCGTATCGATGGCGACGGCAGATCTGGCGGCAATGCTGTGGCTGGTGAGGCAAGTTTTGCATTTTTGTAATGG
>JAKBFV010000092.1 GCA_021833365.1 Pseudomonadota bacterium
CATGAGGGCTTCGGTCTGCCCGCTCTGGAAGCCATGTCCTGCGGCGCCGCCGTGCTCGCCGCCCATACCTCCAGCCTACCGGAAGTGATCGGGCGCCAGGATGCCTTGTTCGATCCCTTCTCGGTCGAGTCCATCGCCGCCAAAATCGAACAAGCGCTCGTCGATACCGATTGGCGCCAGGAGCTGTGCCGGCATGGACGCGAGCAGGCGCGGCGCTTCTCCTGGGATCACTGCGCCGATCTCGCCATCGCCGCCTTCACCAGTGCCCTCGCCGAGCGCGCTGAACGGCCGCGGCCACTGACCACCAAACCGTGTCTTGCTGTCGTCTCGCCCTTGCCGCCGGAACGCACCGGCATCGCCGACTACAGCAGCATGCTGCTGCCAGCCCTGGCGCTCCACTACGAGCTGCATCTGGTCGTCGCGCAGACCGAGCTGCAGTTGCCCGAGGGTCTCGCGGTCGCCGGTGTGCATACGCCGGACTGGCTGCTCAAGAGCGCACCGACGGACATGCGCGTGCTCTACCACATGGGCAACTCCCCCTTTCATCGCCATATGCTGGCCTTGCTGGCACAGCGCCCCGGTGTGGTGGTCATGCATGACATCTACCTCAGTGGTCTGATCGCCTGGCTCGATCGCCACGGCGGTGCGCCGGGGCTCTGGGCGACGTCCCTGTATGAAGGGCACGGCTATTCGGCCGTGCGCCAGCTCTGCCAGGATGCCGACGAGACGGCGGTGCAGCGCGCCTACCCGGTGAGCTTGGCGGTCCTGCAGACGGCCGCGGCGATCATCGTACACTCGCAGCATGCGCGTCATCTGGCGCAGCAGCACTATCCCGGTCTGAGCGCCTGCTCCTGGCAGGTGCTGCCACTGCTGCGCCTGCCACCCAGGGGCCTGACGCGCGCCGATAGCCGGGCGCGGCTCGGTCTTGCCGAGAGTGATTTCATCGTCTGCTCCTTCGGCTTTCTCGATCCGCGCAAGCTCAACCATCGCCTCCTCGCCGCCTGGGCGGCGAGTAGCCTGGCGCAAGCGGGTAACTGCCGGCTCATCTTCGTCGGCGCCAACCATGGTGGTGGGTATGGTGAGGAACTGGTCGCCGGCATCGCGTGCCTGCGCCGGCATAGCGTCAGCATCACCGGCTATGTCGATGGCGACGACTATGAGCGCTATCTGGCGGCGGCCGACGTTATCGTGCAGCTGCGCACGCACTCGCATGGCGAGACCTCGGCCAGTGCCCTCGACGCGCTCAACCAGGGTCTGCCCACCATCGTCAATGCGCACGGCTCCTTGGCCGAGTTGCCCGCTGCGGTGGTCTGGTCCTTGCCCGAGGACTTTACCGATGCTGAACTGACCGAGGCTCTGCAGACCTTATACGGTGATGGCGCAAGGCGCGATGATCTGGCCGAGCGGGCGCGCCTCTGGGCGCATCAGCAGCTGTCACCGGCGGCCTGTGGCGAGCACTATCGCCGGGCCATCGAAGCGGCCTGGGAAGCCGGTGCCGGTGTCGAGATGGCCTTGCTCGACGCCCTCGCCGCGCTGCCCGATCCTGGCGTCAGCGAGACGGCCTTGGCCGGCATCCTGGCGCAGGATCTGCCGCTGCCGGCGGCGACCGGACGGCGACTCCTGCTCGACATCAGCGCCACCTGCCGCAACCAGCTGCAGACCGGCATCGAGCGGGTGGCGCGCGCCCTGCTGCTCGCTCTGCTGCAGCGCGAGCAGACGGCGCTGCGCATCGAACCGGTCTATCTCGACCGCTGTGGCGACACCTGGTGCTATCGTTACGCCCGCCAGTACACCCTGGAGCTGCTCGCCTGTCCGGCGCAGCTGCTCGAGGACGCCATCGTCGAGCCGCGTGCCGGCGATATTTTGCTGACCCTCGACCTCGCCGGACAGACCCTGGTGGCGGCGGATCAGCAAGGCCTCTTCGCCTTCTACAGGCGGTGTGGCGTGCGCCTCTACGCCATGCTGCATGACCTCTTGCCGCTGCGCCAGCCGCAGGTCTTTCCGCCCGGTGCTGATACGGATTTTGCTGCCTGGCTGGCAGTCACCCAGGGTTTCGATGGCGCCGTCTGCGTCAGTCGCACGGTGGCCGAGGATCTCGCCGATTGGCGTGCGCAACAGGGGATCACGAGGAGTGATTTTCGTATCGAATGGTCACATCATGGCGCCGATTTTCTCGCTACTTTCAAGGGCCAGAAGCGGCCCGTCGCAGCGGCGGCGGTGCTGGCGCAGCTCGCCGCGCGGCCGAGTTTTCTCATGGTCGGCACGATCGAACCGCGCAAGGGACACGACCTGGTGCTGCAGGCGTGCAGCGAACTGTGGCGACGCGGTGTCGCCTGCAATCTCGTCATCGTCGGCCGCGAGGGCTGGCAGCATCTGCCCGATCCGCTCCGGCGCGATCTGCCGATGACCCTCGCCAGTCTGCGCCAGCATGCGCAGCGCGGTCACTATCTGCATTGGCTGGAGGGCGCCGACGATGATCTGCTGCAGCAGCTCTACCGCCACAGC
This sequence comes from Pseudomonadota bacterium, assembly GCA_021833365.1. Lineage (GTDB taxonomy): Bacteria > Pseudomonadota > Gammaproteobacteria > Pseudomonadales > Moraxellaceae > JAJZHK01. Next base: position 2,506 of record JAKBFV010000092.1, read on the forward strand.
TCGGCGCTGATTTTCGCCTCCCATGGCGAAGGCTTCGGCCTGCCGCTGATCGAGGCGGCGCAGCACGAGTTGCCGATCATCGCCCGTGACCTGCCGGTCTTTCGTGAAGTCGCCGGTGAATATGCCAGCTATTTTACGGCGACGACAGCAGCGGCACTGGCCGATGTTCTCGCTGACTGGCTGCGCGATCATGCCGCCGGCCAGCAGCGCCCATCGCGGGGCATGCCCTGGTTGACCTGGGCGGCGAGCGCTGAACACCTCTGCGAGATCCTGCTGGGCCGCACAGCGCTCCCCTCATTGCAAGGAAACACGACCCCATGAATCAACAGCTCAAGGCCCTGTGGAATTATCGCGGCTTCATCCTCGGCAGCGTGCAGCGCGAGTTCCAGGAAAAGTATCGCAACTCCCTGCTCGGAGCGTTGTGGACGGTGCTCGGCCCGCTGTCCAACATCCTGATTTATACGGTCATCTTCTCGCAGATCATGAAGAGCCGCTTGCCTGGTGTCGAGCGCAGCTTCGCTTACGGCATCTATCTGTGCGCCGGCGTCGTGCTCTGGGGCCTGTTCGTGGAGATCGTCACCCGCTGTCAGACGGTTTTTCTCGCCCACGCCAATCTGATCAAGAAGCTCAATTTTCCCAAGATCTGCCTGCCCATCATCGTCACCCTCAACGCCCTGGTCAATTTCGCCATCATCTTCCTGCTGTTTCTGCTCTTTCTTCTGGTCACCCATTCTTTGCCCGGCAAGGCGATCCTGTACACCCCCCTGCTGGTCCTCCTGGTCATCGTCATGGCCTGCGGTCTCGGCATCTTTCTCGGCGTTCTGCACGTGTTTTTTCGTGATGTCGGCCAATTACTCAACATCGTGCTGCAGTTCTGGTTCTGGTTCACGCCGGTCGTCTATCCGATGAGCATCCTCTCCGTCCGGGTCAAGGCCTGGGTGGCCTACAATCCGATGACTGCTCTGATCCAGAGTATGCAGAACATCTATCTCTTCGATCGTGCGCCGATCTGGGGTGATCTGCTCTATCCTGGCCTGCTGGCACTGGTCTTTGCTCTGCTCGCCTTGCGGCTATTCCGCAGCAAGGCTGGCGAAATCGTGGATGAACTGTGATGGGAAGCGTCGTCGTCGAGAACGTGGGCAAGGCCTACAAACACTATGACAGCCACTTTGCGCGTCTACTCGAGTGGCTGCTGCCTTTCGCCAAGCCGCGGCATACGCCACACTGGGTGCTGCGTCACGCCGATCTGGTGATCCAGCCGGGTGAGACGGTGGGTCTGGTCGGCGTCAATGGCGCCGGCAAGAGCACCTTGCTCAAGATGATCGCCGGCACGACGCTGCCGAGCGAGGGGCGCATTCATGTCGATGGCGACGTCGCCGCCTTGCTCGAGCTCGGCATGGGCTTCCATCAGGACTTCACCGGCCGCCAGAACGTCTATATGGCCGGGCAGCTGCGCGGTCTGTCGCGCGCCGAGATCAGCGACCTGATGCCGGCGATCGAAGCGTTCGCCGAGATCGGCGAGTACATCGATCAGCCTCTGCGCGTCTATTCCAGCGGCATGCAGATGCGTCTCGCCTTCAGCGTTGCGACGGCGCGTCGGCCTGCCATCCTCATCGTCGATGAGGCGCTGTCCGTCGGCGACGCCTATTTTCAGCACAAGAGTTTCAAGCGCATCCGCGAGTTTCGCGAGCAGGGCAGCACCCTGCTCATCGTCTCGCACGATCGCCATGCCATCCAGGCGCTCTGTGACCGCGTTCTCCTGCTCGATGGCGGCCGCGTTCTGCGCGCCGGGCGGCCGGAGGAGGTCATGGACTTCTACAATGCCCTGCTCGCCGAGCGTGAGCAGCACCTCATCCGCCAGGAAGTAGGGGCCGCCGGGCAGGTGCAGACGATCTCCGGCAGTGGTGAGGCCGGCATTCGCAGCGTCGTCCTGCTCAATGCCCAGGGACAGGCCGCCGAAGTTTTCAAGGTCGGCGAGCCGGTGCGCCTGCGCGTCACCGTCGAGGTCAGGCAGGCCGTACCTCGCCTCATCCTCGGCTTCATGATCAAAGATCGCCTTGGGCAAGCGATCTATGGCATCAACACCCACCGCCTCAATCAGGCGATCGAGAATCTCGCCGCCAGTGATGAGGTCATCTACGAGTTCAGCTTTCCGATGAATCTCGGCAAGGGCCACTACTCCATCGCTTTCTCGCTATCGCGGTTCGATTCGCATCTCGATACCAACTACGAGTGGCGCGATGGCGGTATCATCTTCCACGTCATCCATGGTCGCAATGCCGACTTCGTCGGCTGCAGCTGGCTCGATACGCAGTTGCACATCGAACACACGCCCGGCGCCATCAGCTCCTGAGGCTGCCGCGTCCGCTGTGCACCAGGCTCACCAGGCTCAGGGGAATGGGCAGAGAGAAAATCGAGGTGACAGAAAATCGAGGTTTTTGTTACTGACCATGTAATTTCTCTCACATGACATTTGCCCGAAAATCCCTATCTTAGGCAGCGCGACAGCGTATCCATGGAGGCGCTCGCGCGAACGCCGAACCTCATGTTTTTATGATGATATTCATCGTATTGTCACAAAGATGGCGGTCATTCGCGGAGGCCTTCTTAGCCTATGAGGAAGTGAGCCATGACAGCGATTGACGGAAACTTTCAGAGGCAGCGCCAGATCCATAAAATCGCCCTTTTGGGCATGGGTAGCATGGGGCGACGCATGGCGCAGTCCTTGCTGCAAGCCGGCTATGAATTGACGGTATGGGATGTTGACGCCAAGGCCTGTTGGCCGCTGTGCGCCAGTGGCGCCCGGTACGAGTCGACGCCGCGCGCAGCGGCAGCGGCGAGCGATTTGGTCATCTCCATGGTCTGGGATGATGCGGCGGCAGCGAGCGTCTGGCTCGATGCCGAGACCGGGGCGCTCGAGGCGATGACGACGACGGGTATCGCCATGGAGTGCGCGACGTTGTCGACGCGGCATATCCAGCGCATGGCCGATGAGTGTCGGCAGCGTCAGATCGATTTTGTCTCGGCGCCGATGTCCGGGTCGCTGCCGGAGGCCGAGAACAAGACCTTGGTCTTCATCGTCGGCGCCAACAGTGACGTGATGACGGCGATCGCACCGGTGGTGCAGGCGATGGGCAACAAATTTCACCACGCCGGTGATGCGCTCGATGGTATGTCGGAAAAGCTGATGATCAATGGTAAACTCGGCATCGAATACCTCGCCATGGCCGAGATCGTCGCGCTCTTGCACGCTGGCGGCATGGATAGCGACAAGCGTATCGAGATCATGGCGGCGACGGCGCCGTTCTCGGCGCGCGGCTTGCGCGAAGCGCGTTTCATGCTGCAAGGCGACTACGCCGTGCGCGTCAAGATACGCCAAATGGTCAAGGATCTGTCTTACGCCATCGAGCAGTTCGAGGCGCGTGAGCTACCCTGCCCCTTGCATCGCGTGGCGCGTGACGTTTTTCAATCGGCTTTGCGCGAAGGTCATGGCGATGAGGATGCGACGACGATGCATCGACTTTATGAAAAACGCGCCATCGAAATGAAATACCCGGCCCTTTAATCGATACCGTATGAGCCATTTATCTTTCGTGTTACCGACATTGGCCGCGTTTCTCGGAGGACTGATCAATTCGGTCGCCGGTGGCGGCAGTTTTTTCACCTTTCCCGCGCTTTTGTGGATAGGCATCCTGCCGACCATGGCCAACGCCAGCAGCACCGTCGCTCTGCTGCCCGGATCGCTGTCGAGCGCCTGGGCGTACCGCCAGGATATCCGGCAGGAGACCCGCATTCCCGGCATCCTGCCGCTGCTCCTGATCAGTCTGCTCGGCGGCGTGCTCGGTGCCGTGCTGCTGTTATCGACGACGGAGACCCTGTTCAATCATCTCATTCCCTGGCTGCTGCTCGTCGCCACCGTCATCTTCATCGGCGGCAAGCGCATCGTCGTCATGGTGCAGCAGCGCGTCCATATCCAGGCCCGCCATATCCTTTGGGCACAGTTTGTCGTCAGCCTCTATGGTGGTTATTTCGGCGGTGGTCTCGGCATCCTCCTGCTCGCCATCTTCAGCCTGTTCGGCGTTGAGGACCTACACGTCCTAAATGGCCTGAAGACCTTGTTTTCGGCGATCATCAATCTCATGGCCAGCATCGTCTTCATCGTCACCCATCACGTCAACTGGACGGTGGCGGCACCGATGATCGTCCTGGCCATCCTCGGTGGCTGGGTCGGACCGACCCTGGCGCGGCGTTTGCCGCAACAGGTGCTGCGCCATGGCATCATCGCATTTTCATCGTTGACCACCCTGTGGTTCTTCGCGACCAGCTATCATGTCGGCGGCTTGTAAGCGGTCTGTCATGGAGGCGCTGCAGCGCTTCAAGAAGGAGAGAGTATGCCGAAAAAGGCTAGTCGAGACACCTTGTTGCGGCAATGGAGCATGCTCAGTGTGCTGCCGCGGCGCGGCTCCGGTATCTCCAGCAGTGATCTGCGCCGCCATCTCGAGGATTGCGGCTATGTCGTCGATGTGCGGACGGTACAGCGCGATCTGGTCTATCTGAGCCAGTGTTTTCCCATTCGCTGCAATGACCGCTCGGTGCCGCATGGTTGGCTGTGGGCGGCTGACGCCGACTTCAATATTCCCAGCATGTCGGTGCCCAATGCCCTGACCATGAAGATGGTCGAGGCTTATCTGCAACCCCTGCTGCCGGCCTCCGTCCTGCAGGTCCTGCAGCCGCATATCAACCATGCCGCGCGCGTCCTGGCGCAGGTCGAAGGCGACAATGCGGCGGCGCGCTGGAGCGACAAAGTACGCGTCGTGCATCCGGCGATGACGACCATGGCGCCGGCGGTCGACGACGACGTGCTCGAGAAGATTCAGGACGCGGTGATGGGCGAACGCCAGATCGAGGTCGAGTATCAGCGCCTCGGTCAGGAACATACCCAGAGCCTGCGCCTGCATCCCCTGGCGTTGATCCAGCGCGGTCCGGTGCTCTATCTGATCGCCTGCGCCTTCGATTATGAAGACGTCCGCATCTATGCCCTGCATCGCTGCCGCAAGGCGCAGGTGCTCGCAGAGGCGTTGCGCCGTCCCGGTGATTTCAGTGTCGACGCCTTCATCGCCGCCGGCAAGATGCATTTCGGAGCCGCGGAAAGTATCGACTTGCATCTATGGGTCGACGCCGAACTCGCTGCTGTCTTGCGTGAGAGTCCCTTGGCCGCGGACATGCAGATGCAGGCACTGGCCAGCGGTTATGAAGTGGCGGCACGCCTGCCGCTGACCTGGCAGCTCAAATGGTGGTTGCTGTCACAGGGATCTTCCCTCAGCGTCCTGGCGCCAGCGGCGCTACGCGCTGAAATCGCCGCTGATCTGCGCGCCACGCTCGCCCGCTATGAGGATGCCCAATCGCCCGGCCTTTGAGACCCGAGCTGGCGACGATAGCTACCCAGGGTCTGGCCGGTACGCGCCAGATACCAGCGCGACAGTGACTTCTGACTGCTGAAGCCGAGTTGCTCGGCGAGTTCATGCAGGGCGCGTTCGGGGCGCATCAGGCGCTGCAGCCGCTCCAGGCGGATGCGGTCGAGCAGGCCCTGATAACTCTCGCCCTGCTGCTGCAGGCGGCGGTGCAGATGGCGTTCGCTGATGCCCATCTGAGCGCAGAGGCGGGCCTGTGTGCACAAGCCCTGATCGAGAGCCTGCTCGATCAGAGGGCGTAGCTGTTGCACGAAATCCATCGTCTCCTGACCTTGTTCGAGTTGCGCCCGTGCTTCCTGGCTGAGCGCCTGAAAGACGCGGATATGCCCGAGCGGTGAGGCGCGCTGCAAGCGCTGCGGATCGAGCACGAGAGCCGACTCCGCCTGCTCGAAGCGCACCGCGCAGCGAAAATGATCGGCGTAGTCGGGGTGCGGCGCCTGTGTGTGCGGATGGGCAGCGTGGCGCAGATGCACGGCGAGCAGGGCTTGCGCATCGAGGCGGCGGATGAGTCGGGCGCAGGCGGCTAGCATCCACTCGCTGCT
>JAKBFV010000019.1 GCA_021833365.1 Pseudomonadota bacterium
GGAGGGGGCGGCGCGCAGCAGCGACGACGGTGCCATCATGATCCTGCAGGGGCGCAGCGTCGGCGGCAGTACGACGGTCAACTGGACCTCGAGTTTTCGCACGCCGGCGGCGACGCTGACGACCTGGGCCGATGTCTTCGGTGTGCGTGGTGTCTCGGCGACGGAGATGGCGCCCTGGTTCGAGCGCATGGAGCAGCGTCTCGACATCCAGCCCTGGCCCTTGCCCCCCAATGCCAACAACGCCAGCCTGGCGCTCGGCTGTGAGCGTCTCGGCCTGCAGCACGGCGTCATGCGCCGCAATGTGCGTGAGTGCTGGAACCTCGGTTATTGCGGCATGGGCTGTCCGACCAATGCCAAGCAGTCGATGCTGGTGACGACCCTGCCGGCGGCCCTCGCGCACGGCGCCAGCCTCTACCACCACGCGCGCGCCTGGCGTCTGCTGACGCAGGGTGATCGCGTCTCGGGAGTGGTCTGCGTCGGTATGCACGCCGATCATCAGCGTCCCACCGGCGTCGCCTTGCGCATCCACGCCCGCCATACCGTCCTCGCCGGCGGTGGCATCAATTCACCGGCGCTGCTGCTGCGTTCGCAGGTGCCCGATCCCTATCGCAACATCGGTCGGCGCACCTTTTTGCATCTCGTCGACGCCAGCCGCGCCGACTTCGATAGCGTCATCGACGCCGGTCACGGTGCACCGCAGTCGGTCTATTCCGATCACTTCGTCTGGCAGGATGGTGCCGCCGGGGCCATGGGCTACAAGCTCGAGGTCATGCCCCTGCATCCTGGTCTGACCGCTTCCCTGCTCGGCGAGAGTGGCGACGATCTGCACGTCAGCATGCAGCGCTATCGTTCGATGAGCATGATGATCGCGCTGATGCGCGACGGTTTTCATGAACAGAGCCTCGGCGGTCGCGTCGAGCTGCGCGAGGACGGCACGCCGACCCTGCACTATCCGCTCACCGACTACGTCCGCGATGGCTTGCGGCGCGGTCTTTTGTCGATGGCCGAGATTCAGTTCGCCGCCGGCGCCAAGGAAGTGCGCCCCCTGCATCGCGACGCCAGCGTCTGCACGTCCTGGGCGCAGGCGCGCGGCATGATCGCCGGTCTCGCCATGGAGAAGCTGCGCCTGCGGCTCGGCGCCGCGCACATCATGGGTGGTTGCGCCATGGGTGAGGATGAGCAGCGCTGCGTCACCGACAGCGAGGGGCAGGTGCGCCATCTGCGACAGATCTCGGTCATCGATGGGTCGCTGTTTCCGACCAGCATCGGCGCCAATCCGCAGCTCTCCATCTATGCCCTGGCGGCGAAGCTGGCGAGCGGCCTGGCGCAGCGCCTGCGCGCCTGAGTCGCCTCACAGGCAGGCGACGATGACGGCGGCGAACAGACAGTAGACGCCAAAATAGGACCAGCGCCCGGCTTCCAGCCAGCGCGACAGCCAGCGCAGGGCGAGCAGGCCGGCGCCATAGCTGAAGACCATGCCGAGCAGGGCGGGGGTGAGAGCCTGCGCCAGGGCGTGCGTATCGGCGCTGCTCTTGAACAGACGCCAGGCTTCCTTGACGATGACCACCGGGGTCAGGGCGACGGCGAGGGCGAAGCTGAACTCTTCCGCCTGGCGGCGCGACACGCCGAGCAGCAGCGCCGTCGAGATCGTCGCACCGGAGCGCGAGAAGCCCCGAAAGGGCAGGCACAGTCCCTGCACCAGACCGGTGAGCAGGGCGGAGCGCGTGCCGATGGCGGCGTCGCCGCCCGTCCGTCGTGCCGCCACCAGGATGAGGACGCCAGCGGCGGCGAGGGCGGCGCTGATCACCCGGGTATCACCGAAGAGCTGCTCGATCTCGAAGTGCGCATGCGTCGGCTGCAGCAGGTGGGAGATCAGTTTGAGCAGGACGAGACCGACACCGCCGGTGGCGGCGGTGGCCAGGACGATCCAGCTCATCTGCTGGCGAAAGCCCGACCAGGCGCTGAAATAGGTCTGGCGCCAGGATGACCAGAAATAGGTGATGACGGCGAACATGGTGCCGGTGTGCAGCATGACCAGCAGCAGGGTCATGGCCGGTGCCGTCGGATCGAGGCCCATCAGCTTCTCGGCGACGATGACGTGTGCCGAACTCGACACCGGCAGCAGCTCGGCGGCGCCTTGTACGGCAGCCAGGATGATGATCTGAAGCAGGGTCACGGCGTCCTCACAGGCGGTGGGCGGGCGGGCAGTCTAGCATAGATGCCCGCCGCCGCCGCCAGCCTCAGAAGTTGACCGAGGTCCAGTACAGTCGATAGCTGCTGTCGGTGTACTCGATATTGCCACCGCCGCTGGTGGCGTTGCTCAGACTGGGAATGGCGACTTGCGCCGTCGTGTCGCCGGCAGCAAGACTGGTGTCGACGCCGACGGTGTTGGCCGTCGCATTCGCCACCCAGACCCAAAGATCCGTGGCAAAGAGACCGGTCACCGTCGGCGGTGTCCAGCCGAAATTGACCATGTCGGCTGCGCTGCCCGGCGCCGCCGCTGCCGCCGTGAGCAGTGAGGACGACGCCGTCGGGTTGCTGGCGAAGACGCCGCTGAGCTGGGTGGAGAGCAGCGGTTGCGCCGCGAGGTGCACGGTGTAGGTGGCCTTGAGGATGTCGTCGCTCGGATTGGTCGGCGTGCCGTTGTCGTTGTACAGGGCGACGGTGTAGGCGCTGCCGGCCGGTACGGCGGTGATCTGGCTGTCGCTGAGCGCCAGCAGCTGGGAGAAGAAGCAGGCGCTGCTCATCGGTAGGGAGGTGGTCGTCGTGCCTTGATAGGTCGATGTCGACAGCTGGAAGCTATCGCCGAGACCGCTGCCGTTGTTGAAGGCGATGAGACCGTTCGGCACCCCAGGACCGCTGATCACCGCATAGTTGACGCCCGCCGTGCCGCCCTTGTCGGCGATGTCGATGAGCAGGCCGCTGCAGGCGCTGGTGGTGAGGGCGCCGTTGTTGTTGGGCACGGTATTCTGGGCGGCGATGGCGTCGATCTCGGTGCGCATGATGCGTTGGTCGCCGAGGACCAGCCAGGTGCCGGCGCTGCTCTTATAGACGACGAAGGCGTGCTCGGACGGGCTCTTGTTCATGGTCACCTGGAAGCGCGCCAGATAGGCGGTCGCGCCGCTCGGCACGCTGTTCACCCAGCTTGGGACCGTGTTCAGGACGACGTTGCTGATGACCAGGTTGCCACCGGCCACCGCCGGCTTTGACGTGACTTCCTGCAGGAACAGGGCGAGACTCTTGCCGTCATCCTTGAAGTTGTTCTGATCGAAATAGGCGAGCAGGGCGGGATCGCTGGCCGAACTCGCCGCGCTCATCTCCTTGCTCAGGTTCTGCATCATCAAATTGATCGCCTGCAAATCGCTGAGCGAGACGCTGCCGCTGGTGTTGAGCACGCTGGTATTGCTGGTGGCGGCCTGGGTGATGTCGTCGACGATGGACTGCTGGTTGAGGCGATCGACGACGGTGGCCTGCAAAGTCGTCGGATCGACCGTCACCTTGAGCGCATCGAGCACACCGTCGAGGCCGTTGCCGTTGGCCTGGAAGGACTGATGCAGCAGATCGACCGAGGCGCTCACCCCCGCCGCCTGCAGCACCGGCTGCAGCTGTGTGGCCAGCGCCGTGGCGCCGGCCTGCAGGGCTGAGCTGGTCAGGGTGCTGGCAAAGTTGCCCTGATTGAAGACGTTCTGCGCGATCTGATGCGCGACGTTGGCGATGATGAGATCGGTCAGCGGCGTGATATTGATCGTCGCCTTGCCGGAACTGAGATCGCTGGCGGTCGCCGCCGAGTGCAGATAGTAAGTGACGCCACCAACCTGATAGCTGATCTCGAGCATGAAAGGCGCGGTCAGGCCGGCCAGCTGCGTCGCCGTGAAACTGTAGTTGCCGTTGGCATCGGTGGCGGTGGTCACCGTCTTCGGCGTCGACGAGGAGTCCTTGAGGGTGACGACGCCGTTCATCGCCGGCGTGATCGGGCTACCGCTCGCCGCCACACCGGAAATCGATGGGCCGCTGGCGCTGCTGCTGCCGCCGCCCCCACCACCGCCACAGGCGGCGAGGAGGAGACAGGCGGCGAGGGTGCTGAGAGGAAAGAGGGCTTTCATGGGGGGAGCTCCTGCAAGACATGAATAAAGTTTCATGATCAGGAGTAGCCGACGCCGATCCTTTGCACAAGGGCAAAGTTAAATAAATCTTCATCTGTTGACGAAGGTCAAGAATCGAGGGCGGTGAAGCCGAGCAGGCTGACGATCTGTTCCGGCGCCTGCAACAGGTCTTCCAGGGTGTAGCGATCGAGCACCGCGTACATCGCCTCCAGGGCTTCGGCGAGCACCGTCTTCAGGCGGCAGGCCTTTTCGATGCGACAGGTCGATTGCGCGCGATCGAAGCACTCGACCAGCACCGAGCCTTCTTCGCTGCGCCGGATGACCTGGCCGAGGCTGATCGCCGCCGGCGCGCTGGCGAGATGGATGCCGCCACCTTTGCCGCGCACGGTGACGATGAAGCCCTCGCGCGCCAGCCAGTTGACCACTTTCATCAGATGGTTGTCGGAGATGCCATAGGCCTCGGCGATCTGCGCCCGCGTCGTGCGCTCATCGCGATGAGCACCGAGATAGATCAAGGTACGGAGGCAATAGTCACTGAAGACGTTCAAGCGCATGGTCAGTCATCGTCGGTCAACGGGAAAGTCGTTGATCATAACATGCATAATCCAAGTACCTTCATGAAGACCGCGATAGGAAGACCACGATAGGAAGCCTCCGCATCGTCCCGAGGAGGTCAGCTCTGGCGCTGCAAGCCGTCAAAACAAAAAGACTTGCACGTGAACGGCGGCTTGCAGCGTACGCTACGCTAGGCGCCGGTGCCCTCAGGCTCTACACTCTCGCGCTGATGACCGAGGAGGTGGCGGTGAACGTCGCTGATATCCCGCTGGCCCTGTATGTGCACCTGCCCTGGTGTGTGCGCAAGTGTCCTTACTGCGACTTCAATTCGCACACTGCACCGCAGGCCCTGCCCGAGCTCGCCTATCGCCGCGCTCTTATCGTCGATCTCGACAGCCAGCTCGATCTGGTGCAGGGGCGCGCCCTGGTGTCGATCTTTTTTGGCGGCGGTACGCCGTCGCTGCTGTCGCCGGCTTTCTACGCCGGGCTGCTGCAGGACATCGCAGCGCGTGTCGGCAGCGACGCCGACTGCGAGGTCACCCTCGAAGCCAATCCCGGCACCATGGAACACGGCGACTGGGCGGCCTATCGCGCTGCCGGTATCAACCGTGTTTCCCTCGGTGTGCAGAGTTTCGATGACGGCATGCTCACCGCCCTCGGTCGCATCCATGGTGGCGCCGATGCACGGCAGGCGATCGCCACCTTGCGCCAGGCCGGCTTCACGCGCATCAACCTCGATCTCATGCACGGCCTGCCCGGCCAGGATCTTGCCGCCGCCCTGCACGACCTGCGCCAGGCGCTTGCCCAGGAACCCGAGCAGATCTCCTGGTACCAGCTCACCCTCGAGCCGAACACCGTCTTCTATCGCCAGCGTCCGCGCCTGCCGGAGGCCGAGATCCTCGAGGCCATCGATGCCGAAGGCAGCGCCCTGTTGCAGGCCGCCGGCTACGCGCAGTACGAGGTCTCGGCCTGGGCGCGTGGACGCGCCTGCGCCCACAACCTCAACTACTGGACCTTCGGCGACTATCTGGCGATCGGCGCCGGTGCACACGGCAAGGCCACCCGCGAGGGTCAGATCTGGCGCTACCAGCAGAGCCGTTTGCCGGCCGACTACCTGCGCGCCATGGACAGCGGTCGCCACGCCGAGCGGCAGATCGTCGCTGCCGGCGAGCTGCCTTTCGAGTTCTTCATGAATGCCCTGCGCCTGCGCCAGGGCGTCGATCGTGCGCTCTTCGAGCAGCGCACCGGCTGCAGCACAGCACTCGCCGAGCGCTGTCTGGCGCCAGCCCGTCAGCAGGGTCTGATCGCCGATGACAGCCAGCGCTGGCGCTGCACCGATCTTGGCTATCGCTTTCTCAACCGCGTCCTCGATCAGCTCGTCGCCGGGTGATGGCAGAGATACGGTGGCGTCGGCCAGTGCCGCCGTTTAAAATGCCTGGATGAAGGTCGTTGACGGCTGCGTAGGCCGGCAGACCCATCGGCAAGGGGTGCATGGATAGGGCGGGGCAAGGGATGGAAGCAAGGAGGTTCTCAATCTTCGTCATGGTCGGCGCGGTTTGCGCCCTGCTCGATATCGGCTTGATGCAAGGGCTGATGGCGATCGGCGTGTATTACCTCGCCGCCACCACCCTGGCCTTCGCCGTTGGGGTGGTCGCCAATTTTTTTCTGCACACCCATGTCACCTTTGACAAGGCCTACTCGCACACCGCCCTGGTGCGTTTTCTCGGCGTCGTCCTGGTGAACTACCTTTTGACCCTGCTCGTCGTTGCGAGCTTCCAGGCCGGATGGCATATGCCCATGCTGGGCAAGCTGGCGTCCCTGCCTCTGGTCGCCATCAATGGCTTTCTGCTGAGCCGATATTGGGTGTATCGCTGATGGAATTTGTGCCTGTACGCTATGATGAAGCGGCCTACCAGGATTACGTCCAACTTTTTTCCCTCTGTTTTCCCCAGGCCAGAAAATACCATCGTGACTACTTGGACTGGCTGTATCGTGCCAATCCCGATGGCCGGGCCGTCGGGTATGACGCGCGTGACGGTGATCGGCTGGCGGCGCATTATGTCTGCATTCCGGCGCGTGCGTGGGTCGGGGGGCAGGAGGTCGATGTCTTGCTGTCGCTGAACACGGCGACGCATCCAGCCTATCAAGGCCGCGGTCTTTTTACACAACTGGCCGAGCGCACTTATGCCGCCGGCGCTGCCGCCGGCTATGACGCGGTCTATGGTGTCGCCAATGCCAACAGTACGCCGGGGTTCACCAGAAAACTGAAGTTTCAGTTGCTCAGTCCCTTGCGGGCGATGCTTGGACTCGGCGCTTTGGGCATCGATTTCACGGCCTCGCCAGCATTGCAATTTCGCCGCTCCTGGAGTGTGGATGCGCTCGCTTGGCGTTGCTCTTCGCCGGTCAATCCAGTGATGCGGCGCACAGGAGACGGCCATAGCCATTTTCTGGCAGCGGCGCTATTCGGTCAGCTCTGCCTGGCCACCGCCGAACTGGAAGATGGAAGACCCGACCCTGCGCTTCTCAATCCTAAGGCTGTCAGCCTTCTTTCACCCCTGCGGCTTTTTCTCGGCTTGGTGCCGCCGCCCATGCAGCGCTGGTCGCTCTATGTCGATATTCCGCAAGTATTCCGGCCATCGCCGCTCAATCTCATCTATCGATCCCTGTCCGGGCGGGTGCAGTCCATCGATCCTGAGTCGGTATTTTTTAATTTCCTGGATTTCGATGCCTACTAAGGTCGATACACCGAGCGCGCTCTTTCTGTTCGCGCATCAGGACGATGAGTTTGGTGTGTTCGCCGCCATCGAACAGGCCGTGCACGCCGGTCGGCGGGTTGTGTGTGTGTACGCCACCGATGGCGCTGTCACGGCAGATCCTGAGCGGCGCGAGGCGGAGTCGCTGGCCGTGCTCGCAAGATTGGGGGTCGCTCGACAGGACGTCCTGTTCCTCGGCCGACAGTTAGCCATCGGTGATGGCCAGCTGCATCGTCATCTCGACACCCTGGGCGATGGGCTGGCCGGTTTTTTAAACCAGCACCCGCGCTTGCAGGTTTGCTTCGTGCCGGCCTGGGAGGGCGGGCATCCCGACCATGATCTGCTGCACGCCGTCGCCGTCGAGGTGCTGGCGAAGCGCGCGCCGGCGCTCAGCGTCTGGCAGTATCCGCTCTACAACGGCGACCACTGTCGGGGTGTGTTTTTTCGCCCCCTCACACCGTTGTCCGAGAATGGTCCGGTGCAGCGCACGACCATCGGCTGGCCGGCCCGCCTGCGCTATCTGCGCCTTTGTCTTGCCTATCCTTCGCAGTGGCGCACCTGGATCGGGCTGTTTCCCTTCGTTGGCCTCCACTATCTGTGCCGCGGCGTGCAGCAACTGCAGCCCGTCGACCGACTGCGATTGCTACAGCCACCCCATGCCCGGCCCCTGTACTATGAACGACGCGCCTTCCTCGACTGGCCGACCTTGTCGGCGGCCTTGGCGTGCTGGAAAGATCGCATGACGCTGGACGAAGCGGCGCATGCAACGGCCAAGGACCTTGTCGATGATGCATGAAGACCTATGGTGTGCCGCCCATGCGCAGCGAAACGGCGCTCGGCCGGAGCCGCCGACGAACTGCTGGACAGCGGCTTACGACGCACAGATGACGTGGAGGATGCAAGCATGAGCAGGCCCTTGAGTATTGCCGTCGTCATTCCCTGTTATCGGGTCAGGCGCCATATTCTCAGTGTTCTGCAAAAAATCGGCGAAGAAGTCAGCCTGATTATCGTCATCGATGATGGCTGTCCAGAAAACTCCGGCGATTTTGTGCAAGCATCTTGTCAGGATGAGCGCCTGATCGTGCATCGACTGGCTCATAATCAGGGTGTCGGCGGCGCCGTTCTAGCGGGGTATCAGATAGCCTTGCAGAAGGGCGCTGACATCATCGTCAAGGTCGATGGCGATGGCCAGATGGATCCGGCCCTGATCGGCGACTTTGTTCAGCCCATCGTGACCGGCGAGGCCGACTATACCAAGGGCAATAGATTTTTCGATCTGGAAAATATCCATCAAATGCCGCCGGTCAGGATCTTTGGCAACGCCGTGCTGTCGCTGATGAACAAGCTGGCATCAGGATATTGGGATATCTTTGATCCTACCAATGGCTACACGGCCATCCGTGCCGACATCGCTGGGCATTTGCCGTTCGAAAAAATCAGCAAGAGGTATTTTTTTGAATCGGACATGCTGTTTCGTCTGAATACGCTGCGGGCGGTGGTCGTCGATATTCCCATGGATGCCTGTTATGGCGATGAAGAAAGTCACCTCAAGATTGCAAAAATAATCCGCGATTTTCTGTTCAAGAACTTCGTCAATTTCTGCAAAAGAATATTCTACAACTACTATCTGCGCGATATGTCCATCGCTTCGATTGAGATGCCGCTCGGGGTCATGCTTTTATTGATGGGATCCTGTTTTGGTGCCTATCACTGGCATCAATCCCTGCTGCAAGGCAAAGCCTCCCCCGCCGGCACCGTCATCTTGGCGGCTTTAACCATCCTGGTCGGACTGCAGTTGCTGCTCGCTTTTATCAGTTATGACATCGCTTCGGTGCCGAAGATTCCGCGCTACAAGCGCCTGCGCCGGTCCATCAAAACACCGCATCGCTGAGGGCTGGGCGCCACGGGCCATGGCGAGGCAGAACCCCAGGCGCAGGGCTTACCGAGCGTCGGCTTAGATCTTCATGCGGTTGAAGACGAAGCGTGGCAGATGCATGATGACGAGCATGATCAGCGCCCACAGGGGCGGTGCGTAGACGACGGGGCGGCCGGCACGGACGCCCTTCTCGATGCAGGCGGCGACCTTGTCGACGGGAGCGAGTCGGGTGCTGGTGGCGAGATGCGCGGTCATCGCCGTGGCGGTGGGGCCGGGTTTGACCAGGGTGATACGGATGGCGGTGGCGGCGAAGCGGTGCTGCAAGCCCTGGGCATAGCGCGCCAGCAGGCCCTTGCTGGCGCCGTAGACGTAGTTGGAGCGACGGCCACGGTCGCCGGCGACGGAGCCGAAGATGACCAGCTGTCCCTGCCCCTGCTGTGCGAGGCGGTGCGCGATCGCTTCGCAGAAGAGCGCCGGGGAGAGGGCGTTGATCGCCAGGGAGGCGCGTGTGCGCGTCAGATCCTGCTCACATTCGCTCTGTTCGATGAGGGCGCCGTGCGCGACGTAGGCGAGGTCGATGACGCCGACGCTGTCGATCAGGGCCTGGATGGCATTCGCGTCTTCAAAATCGACGGTCTCGATGCGCCAGCTGCTTTCCGGGTTGCGTACGCGCAGGTCGTCGGCGATCTGCTGCAGTTTGCGCGGGTCACGGCCGACCAGGACGCCATGGACCACCTGCTCTTGCACGCGCTGGCGCAGGCAGTGGGTGAGTATACCGGAGCTCGCACCGATGGCGAGGACACGCAGAGCCTGTGTCATATCAAGATCCCATCAAACGGCGCGACATCGCCGAGCTGATGCCCGGATCGCGCCAAGACTGAAAAAGTGACCACTGCGGATAGCCTTGCTGAAACAAGGTCGCCGGCATGCGCGCATCCTTGCCCATGTAGAGGCGGCCACCAGCGCCGGCGACGATGGCGTCGAGGCGTTCGAACAGACGCAAGGTGGCGACGCCACGCTGCGGAAAATCGAGGGCCAGGGTGACACCCGGCATGGGAAAGCTGAGCAGGCCGAGGGAGGGCATACGTCCGAACATCTTCAGCACCGCCAGAAAGGAGCCCTGACCGCTGCGCTGGATCTCCGTCAGCATGGCGGCGGTGGCAGCCTCGGCGTGGGCGGTGGGGATGACGCTCTGATACTGGTAGAAGCCGCGCCGACCATAGATGCGGTTCCAGTGGCCGACGTGGTCGAGAGGATAGAAAAAGGGCTGATAGTGCACGCGCGCTTCGCCATCGTTGGCGTGCTTGCGAAAATAGAGCTCGTTGAAGGCGCGCAGACTCCAGGCATTGACCAGGGAGAAAGGCGGCGTCAGCGGCACCTGCAAGGCCGACTGCGGTGAGCGGGGGCCTTCTTCATCAAAATCTTCGGCACAGGGATTGGCGCGCATGAACAGGCCGCGCACCTTCTGCCCGGACAGGCAATCGATCCAGGCGACGCTGTACTCCCAGGTCGCTTCCGACAAGGTCGAGAGGGTGAAGAACTCGTCGAGACCATGAAAGGCGATGGTCTCGCTGTCGAGCCAGGGCCCGGCGACCGGCATCAGCTGCAGCTCGACTTCGGTGATGACGCCAGTCAGGCCGAGGCCGCCGAGGGTGGCAAAGAAGAGATCGGGCTGCTGATCGGGGCTGAGATCGAGAATTTCACCGCTGCTGCGCACCAGGCGCAAGGACAGGACGTGATGCCCCCAGGAGCCGCGTGCGTGATGGTTTTTGCCGTGCACATCATTGGCGATGGCGCCGCCGACGCTGACCCAGCGCGTGCCCGGTGTCACTGGCAGCATCCAGCCGCGTGGCACAAAAAGGCGCTGCAGGCTGTCGAGGCTGACGCCGGCTTCACAGCGCACGCGGCCGAGGAGGGGATCGAAGTCGATGAAGCGGTCGAGGCCGGCGCACAGCCAGAGGTGTCCACCGGGATTGAGGGCGACGTCGCCATAGCTGCGCCCGAGGCCGTGCGCAAGCCCGGGTGTGGGCAGATGGCCGGCCACCTGGTCGCGGTCGAAGAGCGCCGTCACCTGATGCTCGAAGCGTCCCAGCGCTCCCCAGGACTGCACTTTCATGCGCGTCGCTCGACAAAGACGAAACGGCGATCGAGGCGGTACTTGAGCCAGTAGCCGAGGCCGAGGCCGACGCAGGCGCCGACGTAGCGCGCTCCAGCGAAGGAGAAAAAGTGGTTGAACAGGAGCTCGACGACCCAGAACTCCAAGGTCGTGAAGACACCCATCAGGCCATAGAGGAGCATCGTGCGACCTTCGTGCAGGGCGTCCTCGCTCTCGAAGGCAAAGATGAAATGCTTGTCCATCACATACTTGAACAGCAGGCCGACGGCCGTGCCCATGAGCATGGCCATCTCGAGGTCGAAGCGATGGGCGAGAAGCTCAGGCTGCACCCATGCATGCAGGCAGCGCAGGCTGAACATCTGCGTCAGAATATTGAGCACCGTCGAGAGCACGGCAAAGAGGGTGTAGGAAGCGGCGAAGTGAAGATTCTGACGTTGCGCACGCATGAAGCGGGATCATCCTTGATGAGCTGGTGCGGAGTATGGTCCCTCGGAGGGGGGATCGTCTACAATGCGCGCTCAAAACCAGGACGGATGCTGGCCGTGCAAGAGCGTAGAAACGATCCACCTTTGTGCGTGGATCTGGATGGAACCCTCCTCAACAGCGATTTGCTCATCGAGTCCCTGCTGCTCATGCTCAAGCGCCAGCCGTGGACGCTGTTTTTGCTGCCCTGGTGGTTGTTGCGCGGCAAGGCCCATCTCAAGCATGAGATCGCCCAGCGCGTCGAGGTCGATGTCAGTCTCCTGCCTTATCATCCGCAGGTCCTGCCATGGGTGCGTGAGGAGCATCAGGCGGGTCGCCAGGTGGTGCTGGCGACAGCCTCGCACGAGCGCTACGCGCAGGCGATCGCCGCGCATCTCGGCTGCTTCGACGCCGTCGAAGCGAGCCGGCCCGGACGCAATCTCGAAGGTCGGCACAAGGCCGCCGCCCTCGTCGCGCGCTATGGCGCCCAGGGTTTTGATTACGCCGGCAACAGCCGCGCCGATCATCCGGTCTGGGCACAGGCACGGCAAGCCATCGTCGTCAGTCCCGATGCGCGCCTGCTCAAGGCGGCGCAGGCAAGACATGCGGTCAGCCGCAGCTTCATCGGCCCGGCGGCGGGGCTGCGTCCCTGGACGAAGGCCCTGCGCGTGCAGCAATGGCTGAAAAACCTGCTCATCTTTTTGCCGCTGGCGCTGGCGCATCGTCTCGGTGGCGTCGACACCCTGGCCCAGGTGCTGCTGGCCTTTTTCTGCTTCAGCCTCTGTGCCTCCAGCGTCTATGTGCTCAATGATCTGCTCGATCTGGAGTCCGACCGCCGTCATCCGCGCAAGGCGAAACGCCCTTGGGCGAGCGGCCAGATTCCACTGGTCCGGGGGTTGCTCGCCATCCCCCTGCTGCTCATCCTCTGCTTTGGCCTGGCCCTGGCGTATTTGCCCCTGCTCTATGTCGGCGTCCTCGCCCTCTACTACGTCATGACGCTCAGCTACTCGATCTGGCTCAAATCGCAGGTGATGGTCGACGTCGTCATGCTCGCCGCCCTCTACACCATGCGCTTGCTGGCGGGCATGGCGGTGGCGCAGGTGGCGCCGTCCTTCTGGTTACTGGCGTTTTCCCTGTTCATCTTCTTCAGCCTCGCCCTGGTCAAACGCTATTCCGAGCTCTATCAGTTGCGTCAGCGCGGTCAGCTGACCACGCATGGGCGCGGCTATCACGTCGAAGACCTGGTCATGCTGCTCAGTTTCGGCGTCGCCAGTGGCTTCATCGCCGTGCTCGTCTTCGCCCTCTACATCAACAGTGCCCAGGTGCAGCTCCTGTACCGCGAGCCGCGCATCCTGTGGCTGGCCACACCGCTGTTGCTGTACTGGATCAGCCGCATCTGGGTGATCACCCATCGCGGTCAGATGCACGACGATCCGGTGGTCTTTGCGGCACGCGATCGTCATAGCTGGATGGTGGGCTTGCTCATGGTCGTGTTGATGGTGTGGGCGGCGGTCTGAGTCTGTGCCGAAGCGGCGGTACGTCCCGCGAGGGGTGCAGGCCGAGCTGGCACTGGCAGCGATTGCTAAAGCAGTCCCAACAGGCCGACCATGTAGAAAGCCAGGGTTTCCAGACGGTACTGGCGATATAAGCCGAGCTGCGGTGCCAGAAGGCAGCGCTGCCAGAACGGTCGATGGCGCCAGGCTGAAAAATTATCGATGAGTTGACGCTGTTGCTCAGGGAGCAGGGGCTGGATGCTCTGCAAAGCCGCGAGATGCTGATTTTGCCAGGTTCGCCACTGTCCTTGTGCGATAGCATGATACCGCCGATATTTCTGTCGCCACGATAGCGCTGCGCCAATCTGATTATCGGCGTGCTGGCGATAACGTAGCGTCGGCTGCTGATCAAAATGAAGCGAGGCATTCGACGCCGACAACAAAAGGTAGATCCACCAATCATGCACTGGGACGGATGGCTCTCCGGCTTTCTGAATCAAAGTGCGCGCGGCACGGTTGAAGACCATGGTATTGCCCCCGGCGATATTTTGCGTCAGGGCATGTGCCAGCCCCAGCGGGCGGCGTAAGGGCCGTGACGTTCCGATAGGCTCATCGAGCGCATTGACCCAGAGAACTCGGCCAGCGTACAGAGCCGGCGTCGTCCCTATGTCTGATGTGGCGAGCACACGGATAGCCCGCTCCAGCTTATCCTCGTACCAAAGATCATCCTGATCGGCCAAAGCGAAGTAGTCGGCATCGATGGCAGAATCGAGCAGAAGAGAAAAGAAATTGGCCGTAGCACCGCGCTGCGGGCCCTTGCGCAGATGAACGCGGTGTTCCCCGACACGCTGCGCATAGTCCCTGATGATCGACACAGTCTCGTCGCTCGAGCCGTCATCAGAGATCCAGAGGCTCCAGTGGGTGTGCGTCTGGCGGGTGATGGAAGCGAGTTGCTGCGCTAGATATTTCTCTCCTTGAAAGGTCGCCATCAGGATGGCGATCCTGGGGCCGGCAGGAGGAGGCGGGAGAGCAGCGCCGTTCATGTCCCTAACTCCTGGACGGCGGCAGAGATAGCCTGTTGTGAGATGACGATAACATCGGTGGTGCCCATGAGGTTTCCTGTGCAAGGGTCCAGGATCAGAGGAGCCGTATCCGCGAGGGTGGATGGCAGTATACTGCGTCTGTCGCGGTGAGCGTTGCGCAGGTTCTACGAGATCAGGCGACCCTCTTTGAGGATCCAGGCTAATATGGTGGTTTTCAGAGCAGGAAGCCCTTGGTCTAGGGGCGGCTGAAAGTAGGAAAAGACATGTGTGTTTTTGTCACCGGAGGCGCAGGCTTCATCGGCGGTAACTTTGTCCTCGACTGGTTGGCGCAGAGCGACGAGCTGGTGGTCAATATCGATAAACTGACCTATGCCGGCAATCTGCAGACCCTCGCCTCTTTGCAAGGCGATGATCGACACGTCTTCGTGCAGGCGGATATCGCTGATTTCGAGCGTATCGCCGAGCTCTTGCGCACGCATCAGCCACGAGCGCTGATCAATTTTGCTGCCGAGTCGCATGTCGATCGTTCGATCCACGGTCCGGGAGAGTTCATTCAGACCAATGTCGTCGGCACCTTCAATTTGCTGGAAGCCTGCCGTGGCTACTGGAGTGAGTTGCCAGCGGCGCAGCGGGCCGGCTTCCGCTTTTTGCATGTCTCGACCGATGAGGTCTACGGCAGTCTGACGGCGGACGCGCCGGCCTTCACGGAAGGGCATCGCTATGAGCCCAACAGCCCCTATTCGGCGAGCAAGGCCGCCAGCGACCATCTGGTACGGGCTTGGCATCACACCTATGGGTTGCCGGTGCTGACCACCCACTGCAGCAACAACTATGGTCCTTATCATTTCCCGGAAAAATTGATCCCGCTGGTCATCCTGCGCGCCTTGGCGGGGGAAGCTTTGCCCATCTATGGCGATGGACAGCAGGTGCGCGACTGGCTCTACGTCAAGGATCACTGCAGCGCCATCCGCCGTGTTCTGGAGCAGGGTCAGGTCGGTGAGACCTACAATGTCGGTGGCTGGAACGAGAAGAGCAACCTCGAGGTCGTGCACACCCTCTGTGATCTTCTCGATGAGCAGCGTCCACGCGCAGATGGTCGCTCCTATCGTGAGCAGATACGCTTCGTGCAGGATAGGCCGGGGCATGATCGGCGCTATGCCATCGATGCCAGCCGTCTTGAGCGTGAGTTGGGGTGGCGGCCGCAGGAGACCTTCGCCAGCGGATTACAGCAAACTGTCACCTGGTACTTGCATAATACCGCCTGGATCGAAGGGGTCACGAGCGGAAGTTACCGTCAGTGGCTGGCGCAGCAGTACTGACAGGACGCATGAGATGACACGAATTTTGGTGACAGGACGCACCGGACAGGTAGGCTCAGCCTTGTACGAGCGGCTGGCGACACGCAAGGGTATTCTCTTTGTCGATAGAAGCGAGATGAACATCGCGCATCCCGAAGATGTGCACCTGTTCTTGCGTCAGATCGAGCCGGAAGTGATCATCAATGCCGCTGCCTACACCGCGGTGGATCAGGCGGAGAGCGATGAGAACATGGCCCGTTGCGTCAACCGCGATGGTGTGCTGGCCATGGCCGAGTGGGTGGACAGCGTCGGTGGTTTGCTGGTTCACTATTCGACGGACTATGTGTTCGATGGCAGCAAGGCGGGCGCCTATGTCGAGGATGACGCGGCGAACCCGCTGTCCGTCTATGGGCGGACGAAGTGGGAAGGCGAGGAGGTGATCCGGGAGAGTGGCTGCCGGCACTTGATTCTCCGTACTTCCTGGGTCATCGCCCGTCAGGGCAAGAACTTCATCCGCACCATCTTGCGCTTAGGAGCTGAGCGTGCAACCCTGAACGTGGTCAATGATCAGTACGGTGCGCCGACGTCGGCGGATCTCATCACCGATTCGACCCTCGCCCTGCTCGACAAGATCGAGCTCGAGGACCATCATCTGGGGACTTACCATCTCGTCGCCTCAGGGCTGACCGACTGGCATGCCTTTGCCTGTTTCATCCTGCAGGTCGCAGCGGGGATGGGGCTACCGCTGAAGCTCAAGCCCGAGGCGGTGCAGGCGATTCCGAGCTCGGCCTATGCGGTCGCCGCAAAAAGACCGCATAATAGCCACTTGGCGAACGACAAGGTCCGTCAGGAGTTCGGCATCCAGCTGCCGGCCTGGCAGGAAGGAGCTGAGCCCGTCATCCGATCCATCGTGGCTGAGATCATGCAAAAGTAGGTAGGATGCAGCCTGTGAACAGAAAGGGACTCATACTCGCCGGTGGTTCGGGAACGCGCCTGCATCCAGCCACCTTGGCTATCTCCAAGCAGCTCCTTCCGGTCTATGACAAGCCGATGATCTATTATCCGCTCAGCACCTTGATGCTGGCGGACATCCGGGAAATCCTTATCATCGCGACGCCGCAGGATCTGCCGCGCTATCGACAGCTGTTGGGGGATGGTGGGGCATGGGGCCTGCAACTCTCCTATGTCGAGCAGCCGAGCCCCGACGGGCTGGCGCAGGCATTCATCCTCGGCGAGGATTTTCTCGCTGGCGCACCGAGCGCCCTGGTGCTCGGCGACAACATCTTCCACGGCCATGATCTGCAGGGTCTCCTCGCCGCCGCTGATGCCAGAAAAGCCGGTGCGACGGTCTTCGCCTATCATGTCCATGACCCTGAGCGCTATGGTGTCGTCGCCTTTGATGGCCAGGGCCATGCCTACAGTCTTGAAGAGAAGCCGCAAGCTCCCAAGTCCAATTATGCCGTCACCGGACTGTACTTCTACGATGAGCAAGTCGTAGATCTGGCGAAATCCCTACAGCCATCGGCACGCGGAGAGCTGGAGATCACCGATCTCAACCGTCTTTATCTCGAGAAAGATCAGCTCTCCGTCGAGATCATGGGACGTGGCTATGCCTGGCTGGATACAGGAACGCATGACTCCCTGCTCGAGGCAGGACAGTTCATCGCGACCCTGGAGCGCCGGCAGGGCCTGAAAGTGGCCTGTTTGGAAGAAATCGCTTACCGCAAGGGCTGGATCGACCGGATGGTGCTTGAGCGCGCTGTAGCGCGCCTGTGCAAGAGCAGCTATGGAGAATATCTGCGAGCCCTACTGCAAGAGGGATGGCAAAACCCTTAGACTAGGCGTGGTCAGAAATGTATAGAATAGAAATGCCGCGCAGTCGCGGCAGTGTGCGGGATGGCGGATGAAGACATCGGCGTTGGGAGAGCTGCTGCAGGCTTTGCAGCAATGGCGGCTGTGGATGCTGCTTGGGTGGTTGGAGATTCGCCAGAAGTACGCACGATCCTTGATGGGGCCCTTCTGGATCACCCTGAGCATGGGGGTGATGGTCGGCTCGATCGGTTTGGTCTATGGCAATCTTTTTGATCAGAAGATGAGCGAATACCTGCCTTTGGTCGGCAATGGCTTCGTCATCTGGGCCTTGATTTCAGGTACCTTGGGTGAGTCCTGCTCGGCCTATATCAACAATGCCAATTACATCAAGCAAAGTGATGTCGTGCTGTGGATCTATACCTTACAGGGCGTATGGCGACAGTTCGTGATGCTGCTGCACAACATCATCATCACGCTCATCCTGATGACGGTCTTTGGTGTGCATACCCGCCTCTGCGTCTTATGGTTCATTCCCGGTCTCATCGTCGTCGTCCTCAATATCGTCTGGATAGCACAGATACTCGCCATCATTTCAGCGCGGTATCGTGACGTCCCGCAGTTGGTGGCCTCGGTGCTGCAGTTGCTGTTTTATGTCACTCCCCTGATGTGGAAGCCCGCCATGTTGAAAAAGGCGCAGTGGCTGATCACGTACAACCCCTTCGCTTCCCTGGTCGACCTCCTGCGCTCTCCCCTGCTCGGTGATGCGCCGGATCTGCAGAGTTGGGAGGTTGCTATGGTGATGCTACCGCTGGGCTGGGCACTGGCTTTGTGGCTCTATGCCAGAAAGAAGAACGATGTAGCGTATTGGGTTTGAACATGCCAGAAATCACTGCCGAACATGTCAGCGTCAGCTTACCCATCTTTGATGCCAAATCTCGTTCTTTTCGTGGTCATCTGTCGTCCCTGGGACGCCTGTCAGCCGATGATCAGGCCGGGCGTATCCTGCATGTGCGGGCATTGCAGGACGTCAGCTTTCATCTCGAGCATGGTGATCGTCTCGGCTTGATCGGAGAAAATGGCGCTGGCAAGAGTACCCTGCTGCGCGTGCTGGCAGGCATTTATAAGCCGAGCTCAGGGCGCTTGCACAAGCGCGGTCGGTCGGTGCCTTTGCTGGATATTACCCTGGGGCTCGATGAGTACTCGAGTGGCCGAGATAATATTCGCTTGCGTGGACTGTTTCTGGGTATGGATACCGCCTGGCTGCGCGCACATGAGCAAGGCATCATTGAGTTTTCTGAGCTTGGCGAATACATCGACATGCCGGTCAGAACTTACTCCAGTGGCATGAAGATGCGTCTCGCTTTTTCAATTTCCATGGCCGTTGATGCGGATATCATCTTGCTCGATGAGGTTCTCGGTGTCGGCGATAGCAAGTTTCAGAAAAAAGCCAGGGCACGGCTGGAGACCCTGACCGAACGCTCGGGCATCGTGGTGATGGCTTTGCATTCCAGTCAAGCCATCATGGAAATGTGTAATAAGGCACTGTGGCTGCACAAGGGGTGCTTGCGGATGATGGGTGGATCGCATGAAGTGGTCCGTGCTTATGATGATTTCATGCATGGGAGGGATACGCATGAACACCCAGCTTGAAGCGATCAAGCGAGCGCGTGAAATCCAGCTGAGTACAGGGATGCAAGCTCATGGTCTGGGCGGTAAGCTGCGCCGAGCGGTGAAGCGCTTTCGTGAACTCAACAGCGTCCACCCGACCCATAAAGTGATTCTTTATTTCTGGCAGCGACTCTGCAGCATCTTGAATAATCGCTGGCAGGCGAAAATCGGAGCCCGGTGGGATGGAGAACGGGCGACCAAGCCGGGTTTTATTAAAGAGATGGATATGAAAGAAAAGACCCTGACGGAGCTTCTCGAATCTCTGCTCAAAGCCATGCACAATGTCCAGGAAAGCCTGGATAAGGATAGTTTAAGCCAGCGCTATGCCGTGAGAATCACCGGCGGGCTCGGTGACGTCGCCATGATTGCGCGCTTTATGCGCGACCTGCAGGCTTATCTCGGGGACGGACTCAGCTTCGATGTCTATTTTCAAAGCCCGGCTATGATTGAGGAGTTTTTTCTTCCCATCCCGGGTTTTCGCACTTGTGTCGATGCCAATCTTTTTGAGCGTTTTGTCGAAAAATATGCATTTTCCCTGTTGGTCAATCAGTTTGTCACCTTTGCCAATGAGCATGCTAAACTCAACATTCTCCTGGAGAAGTTCCCGAAGGTTTTGAACTTGTACAGTGCGATCGAAAAAAGCCGCAAACCGATCGAAAAATATATCACTTCTCATCCCTTGCTCGATGGCGCTTTTGCTGACATGGCGGTACGCTCCGGGAAAAAGCGTTACCGTTATCTGCATGAGATGGCCGGCATCCCCTATGGCGGCGATCGCTTCGATATCGCCGTGCCGTCGGGTATGCGTGAAAAATACGGTCTCGCCGGTATCGACTACATCACCGTGCATGATGGCTGGGACAACAATTTCAAGCTCATCACGCAGCGCCCCAACAAAGCCCTGCCATTCTCCACCTGGGTGGATATCGTTGCTGGTCTGAAGAAAAACCACCCACAACTAAAGATCGTGCAGATCGGCGGCAAGACCGGCGAAGACATCCCTGGTGTCGACTTGAATCTACGGGCAAAACTGAGCTTTGCGGAATCGATGAGCATCCTTCAGGGAGCGCAACTGCACATCGATAATGAATCTGGTCTGGTGCATGTGGGCGCCTCGCTAGGTGTCAAATCGGTGGTGATGTTTGGGCCAACGAATATGGCATGGTTTAGCTACCCACAAAATATCAACTTAGCCCCCAAGAATTGCAGCAACTGCTGGTGGTCTACCGATACTTGGATGGATATTTGTCCAGCCGGGTATAAAGAAGCCAAGTGCATGCAAGAGCATGTGGCTGATACGATCATCAGCCACTCAAAAAGCATCTTGTTCGAAAATCCACCGACAAGCTAGGTCGAATATTAGTTAAAAAGATCAATGGCTTTGAGGGGTTTTCCCTGGGCGTCCTTGGCTGAGAGAATGGGCTCTAGGCCATGTAACGGCCAGTCAATGGCAATATCAGGGTCGTTCCAGAGCAGACATTGCTCCGTCTCAGGGTTCCAATAATCAGTCACCTTATAACAAAGATCGGCAGTTTCGCTCAGTGTCAGGAATCCGTGTGCGAAGCCTTCAGGGATCCACAGTTGACGCATGTTTTCTGCACTTAATACTACCCCCACCCATTGACCAAAGGTGGGGGACTTCTGTCTTAAATCCACGGCCACATCAAAAACAGCGCCGCGCACGACACGCACCAGTTTTGCTTGTGCATGCGGGTTTTGAAAATGCAGTCCGCGGATCACCCCGCGCAAGGAGTGTGACTGATTATCCTGGACAAAAGACAACTTTCTTTGCAGTGCTTTTTCCAGAGACACCAGATTAAAGCTTTCAAAAAACCATCCGCGAGAGTCTTGATATTTGCGGGGTTCAATCAAGACAATCTCGGGAATAGGTAATGCAGTGATTTTTGGAGTCATTTTGGTGGGCTTAATACTTCCAGGTGGTCAAAATTCTGTACAGACCACCCGTTTTTGACAAGAATGTCTTCTACAGCCCTAGGTGCCCATGGGTCGGGGTCATAGAGGATTCCATCAAAATTGTATTTATGAATGGTTTGTGTTATTTGCCGGGCCCACTCGGGCGACGCTGGGTTCCCACCGTGATTGGCGATAGGCTCCATTAGAGGGGTATGAAGGCCCAGTTCACCTTGAGGCTCAAGAAGCCCTGTATAGCCACAAAACTGTTTAAATTCCATTCCGGAAATGGCTTGCCAGGCTGAGCTTAAGCCAGCGCAGGGCAGTGCAATGAATTTTTTATCGTGGGCATATTTATGAAATGATAGTGTTGTAAATGCGTCTGGAAAAACCGCGAAGTAATGGTCTGGAGTGATGTTGCTGGATGTTTTGATCCATTGCCCCCATAAGGGGTTGGGTGCTATAGCTATCAGCGAGGTAATAACCGCTGCTTTTGTAAGCCGTGTTCCATTGTCGAATATATAAGTTAATGCTAAGGCGATCACAAGCCATGTTATGGATGAGAATCTGATCATGAGTGCGTGACTCATGAGTGGGAGGCGATGCACAAGCCCGATGGGGTTAAAAAATGGCGTGCTAGCGTCGCTCCATTGTATTGGTGTCCCTAGAGTAATGAGTAAAAACACAACAACAAGAAGGGAGATTTTTTTTGGTATCATATCTCGGCAAAAAATAAGCACTAGAGGCAGTAAAATCCCGATGTGCATGCCGAGTTCGGGTGCGTCTAATTTTGTCCAGTCAATCCTGTTTTGATGATATCTTTGAGCTGGGGTTGCTACAAAGATATTGTGAAGAAGAGACCCTCTGTCCTCGAAGGAGGGGACGCCCGTGGTATTGATGTCTGGTGAGAAAAAGTAATAAGACAAAAATGGCAAGATGAAGAGGGTCGCTAAAAACCCTGATTTTGCAAGGATCACAAGATCATCAGGAGTGATTTTTTCGGCATAGATGATTAGGGTGATTATTCCGGCCAAGGCAATGAAGGCGGATATTTCCAGACTGACGCCAACTTGAGCGGCCAGGGTAAAAGCCATCGACAGGATAAAAGTCAGATGGCTGATCTTGTTTTTCTTATAGAGCAAAAAGAGCCATGGAATCAATGGCACCAAGGCGACGAAATCTAGATTGGGGTGTAATGGCAAATGCCCTATGACGAAGGGAGAAAATCCAAAAACCAGACCGCCCATCCAGGTGGCGAAAGAAGGGGCCTTGATTTCATTAAGAAGAAGTCTTGCGCAGAAAGCATTGAGTGCGGGTGTTAAGACTTGCACCAAGTTATAAGAAAATAAAGGGCCAAAAATCAAGGTTACTGGAGCCATGACAAGGGCTAGTGACGGTATCGATGTCATGTGCGTAAGATTGACTTTAATGGGGTACCACAAATAATCTGTAATAAATGGGTTTAGGCCATGAAGAATGGCGTATGGCCACCATTCATAAGACCAAATAAATAAAGTTGAGTCTTTCCACCAAAATAAAGGGTAGTATTTGTCGCCAAGGGTAAAAATGCTATGAAACAGTAGCCCGGCTGAGGAGGTGTGCGTCGTCCATAAAGCAAGGGCGAGGTAAGCTAAAAATGAAACGACTAGGTGTCTATGGCTTCTCATGATTATCCTTAAGCTGTGGAGCAGGGTGACGATGCTGAAAATCCTGGATCCTAGGGCGGCCATTCTAGCACAGGCTCTCGACTCCTGAATCTGTGGTCAGCGGGTTGTATTCTTGCTAGCCTGCACCCTTTTAGGCGGCAGGTGGGGCGGGCTATGGATGAGGGGCAGCAGCATCTGGAGAAGGGCGCTTTGGGTCTGGCCGAGTCTCTGGTCATGGGGGTGGCGGGGACGGCTCCAGCGTATTCCCTGGCGGCGACGGTGACCACCCTGACGGCGGCGGTGGGCATGATGGCGGCGCCGAGTCTGCTCTACAGCGGCTTGATCATGTTTGGCATCACCTTGTCCTTCATTCATCTGACGCGTGTGAATGCCAGCGCCGGGGCGTCCTTCACCTGGGTCAGTGCCTATGTGCATCCCTTGCTCGGCTTTCTCTGCGGCTGGACTTTGATGGTGGCCTCGGCGGTGTTCATGGTGGCGGGGTCGCTGCCAGCGGCAACAGCGACCCTGGCGGGCTTGGCTCCTGCGCATCTGCAGTCGCCGGTGTGGGTGACGGCGGTGGCGGCGGCCTGGTTGCTGTTGGTCGGGGTGGTGGTGCTCAAGGGGATCAAGGCGACGAGCTATACCCAGGTCACTTTCACGGTCATCGAGGTCGGTTCTTTGCTCGCCATCCTCATCGCTGCCTGGCGACAGCCGGCGGTGGTGCCGGGACATGTCTTTTCTTGGGCGGTGTTTGCGCCGTCGAGCTTTCATGCCGGGCAGTTCGTCACCGGGGCCTTGATCGCCTTGTTCTTTTTCTGGGGCTGGGACGTGACGCTCAATCTCAATGAGGAGACGGAGGCGGCGGAGACTTCGGCAGGCAAGGCTTTGTCCTTGGCGATGTTCATCACTTTACTGCTCTATGTCGCTTTCACCGCCGCCTGTCAGCATGTGCTCAGCGACGCCGAGCTGCAGGCGGCCGGTACCGATGTCATCTATGTCATGGCGACGCATCTGTTTCCGGCGCCCTGGTCCTATCTGGCCCTCATCGCCGTGACCTTGAGCACGGTCGGCAATCTCGAGACCTCGATCCTGCAGTTTACCCGGACGCTGTTCGCCAAGAGCCGCAGTGGCGTGCTGCCAGCCCACTATGCCCTGCTGCATCGGCAGTGGCGGACGCCGTGGCTGGCGACGGTCTTGATCGTCGCTCTCGGTCTGGTCTTTCTCGCTCTGGCGGCGAGTTTTCCTTCGGTGAATCTGATCGTCAAGGATTCGGTCGATGCCATCGGTTTTCAGGTGTGCTTCTACTATAGTCTCACCGCCTGGGCCTGCGTGCGCCGCTTCTGGGGCGAGGTGCAGGGTCTGCGCGCCATCCTGCTGACTTTGGTCTGGCCGGCGGCGAGCGGCCTGTTCCTGGTCTATATCGGGGTGACGCAGCTGCCGCAGTTCGACCGTGTCACGACGGTGCTGGCCCTCGGTGGCATCCTGGTCGGTCTGCTGCCGTGGTGGTGGTATCGGCGAGCTGCAGCAGCACGAGAGTGACGCCACGCCGGGCGATGGCTTCGACGTCGCTGCGCGCGAAGGCGAGGCCGTCGTTGTACATGCGCACCAGGCCGTGCAGGGTGGACCAGGTGATCTGGGCGAGGCGCAGGGGTTGTTCGACCTCCGGCAGGGCGGCGGCCATGGCCTGGGTGTAGCGTCGGAAGCTGGCGCGGGCGCGGCGCGTATAGGGGCATTCGGGGTGGCGCCAGAGCGTGCGTCCCATCATCAGTTCATAGAGTTCGGGCTGCGCCAGGGCGAAATCGATATAGGCCAAGGCGAGGTGCTCGAAGCGCTCCTTGAGCGTGCTGGCGGGTTGTGCAAGGGCGTCGCCGAGCCCCTGTTCGAAGGCCTGCAGCCCTTCCTCGGCGAGGGCGGCGAGCAGGTCGAGCTTGTGCTGAAAGTGATGATAGATGGCCGGGGCCGAGACACCGACGCGTTCACCGAGCTTGCGCAGGCTGAAGGACTCGACGCCTTGCTCGCGCAGCATGAGCAGGGCGGCATCGAGCAGGCTGCGGCGCAGATCACCGTGGTGATAGCGACTTTTTGCGCGGGGTGGGCTTGACATCGTCTTTGAACCGATTATCTTAACGGTGTTAATTTTGCAATGCGGCGGCGCCGCCGTCAAGCCAACCCGGAGGATAGGACGATGAGCCAGGCATTTCCCCATCTGCTGCAACCCTTGGATCTCGGTTTCACCCAGCTGCGCAATCGTGTCGTCATGGGTTCCATGCACACCGGGCTCGAAGATCGCTTCTACAACTATGGCAAGCTGGCGGCCTATTTTGCCGAGCGCGCGCGCGGTGGTGTCGGCCTCATCATCACCGGTGGCATCTCGCCGAACCGGCAGGGCTGGCTCTTGCCCTTAGGTGGCACTTTGAACCGTTATGGCGACGTCCTCAACCATCGTCGCGTCACCGCCGCCGTGCATCGCCACGACGGCAAGATCCTCATGCAGATCCTGCATGCCGGACGCTATGGCTTTCATCCTTTCGTCGTCAGTGCTTCCGACAGCAAGTCGCCGATCTCGCGCTTCAAGGCGCGCGCGATGAGTGAAAAAGACATCCTCGCCACCATCGACGACTATGCCCGCTGCGCGCATCTGGCGCGTCTGGCCGGCTATGACGGCGTCGAGATCATGGGGTCGGAGGGTTATCTGCTCAACCAGTTCATCTGCGCGCGCGTCAATCAGCGCCAGGATCGCTGGGGTGGTGCGGTGGAGAATCGCATGCGCCTGCCGGTCGAGATCGTCAAGGCGGTGCGCGCCCGTGTCGGCGCCGATTTCATCATCTGCTATCGCCTGTCCCTGATCGATCTGGTCGAGGGCGGCAACACCTGGGAGGAGATCGTCAGCATCGCCAAGGCCCTGCAGGCCGCCGGCATCACCCTGCTCAACACTGGCATCGGCTGGCACGAGGCGCGCATCCCGACCATCGTCACCTCGGTGCCGCGCATGGCCTTCCGTAGCGTCACCGCGCGCATGCGTGCCGAGCTCGATATTCCGGTGATCGCCTCCAACCGCATCAACAACCCGCAGGACGCCGAGGCGATCGTCGCCAGCGGCGATGCCGACATGGTGTCGATGGCGCGTCCCCTGCTCGCCGATCCGGACTGGGTGAACAAGGCCGCTGCCGGCACCCCGGAAGCGATCAACACCTGCATCGCCTGCAACCAGGGCTGCCTCGATCTGACCTTCTCCGGCAAGCGCGCCACCTGTCTCGTCAATCCGCGCGCCGGCTATGAGTCAGAAAAGGTCTATCTGCGCACCAACAAGGTCAAAAAAGTGGCGGTGGTCGGCGCTGGCATGGCCGGCCTGTCGGCGGCGACGGTGGCGGCCGAGCGCGGTCATCAGGTGACCTTGTTCGAGGCGGCGGCGGCCATCGGCGGGCAGTTCTCCATGGCCATGCGTGTGCCGGGCAAGGAGGAGTTCGTCGAGACCATCCGCTATTTCCAGGATCGCCTGCAGCGTACCGGCGTCCACCTGCGTCTGCAGCACAAGGCAACAGCGCAGGATCTCGCCGCCTTCGATGAGGTCATCATCGCCAGCGGCGTCAAACCGCGCATCCCGAAGATGGCCGGTATCGATCATCGCAAGGTGCTCGATTATGCCCAGGTGCTGCGCGGCGAGGTGGTGCCGGGAGCCAAGGTGGCGGTGATCGGCGCCGGTGGCATCGGTGTCGACATGTGCGAGTTTCTGCTGCACGAGCATCAGCAGCCGGTGGACGCCTGGTGCCGGCAGTGGGGCGTCGATCTGCAGGTCGCCGAAGCTGGTGGTCTGGTGGCGCCGGAAGCGCCGCAGGTCAGCCGCGAGGTCACCCTGCTGCAGCGCAAACCCGGCAAGCGCATGGGCGCCGGCCCCGGCAAGACGACGGGCTGGGCGCATCGTCTGACCTTGCTGCAGTATCAGGTGAAGATGCTCGGCGGCGTCGACTATCTCGGCGTCGACGATGACGGCCTGCATATCAGCGTCGCTGGTGAAGAGCAGGTGCTCGACGTCGATCACGTCATCCTCTGCGCTGGTCAAGAGTCGGTGCAGGACTTCGTGCAGATCGACGGCAAGGGTCGTGTCGATCGTCCGCACTGGCACGTCATCGGCGGCGCCCGCCTCGCCGGCGAGCTCGATGCGCGCCGCGCCATCCGCGAAGGCGCCGATGTGGCGGCGGCCTTGTGAGTCCTGGGGTGGCGGGCGGGTGAGGCTTGCGTTAAGCTCGCCCCCGGTCATCCACAGGAGAACGATCATGCAAAGGATCCTCATCGCGGCGCTGGCGAGCGCTACCCTGGCCGCCCAGGCCTTCGATTTCGGCGCCATCGGCAATGCCATCGAGCAGAGCGTGGCGCCAGCGGCGGCCCCAGCGGCGACGTCGAATACCACCAGCGCCTTCATCGACAAGCTCGGTGCGGCGCGCGGCCAGGCCCTGTCGCCGGTCGATGCCCTGGCGGTGAGCAGTGCCGTCGGCGGCACCCAGAGCATGGTCGACAATGCCCAGAACCAGTTTCTCGACAAGGTCAGCCAGAGCACCGGTCTGAGCCGCGACGTCATCGCCGCCATCGCGCCGAAGACGACGGCGCCGGTGTCGCAGTCGGACGTGCTGCAGAAGCTGCAGGCCAAGGCCGGTCAGCTCAATCCGCAGACGGTGTCGATGGTGCAGGGCGCGGTGCAGTCGCGCAACAGTCTCATGGGCAATCTGCGCGACACCCTGGTGCAGAACCTCGCCAATCGTGTCGGTGTGCCGGCGACGGTGGTGACCGCCCTGCTGCCCATGGTCGGTCTGTAAGCGCGTACGGGTGTTCGGCCGCCGCTGGCGGACACCCTTCACGTTCTCTGCATTGACATTATCGGCGTCTACGCTCACCATGCCGCGCCAGAGTGTGGTCTATTTCGGTGAGGGGTCGTCATGAGCTTAGGGCGCTGGATCAAGGCGGGCGTCATCGCCCTGGGTGCGAGCTGGTTGACCGCCTG
This sequence comes from Pseudomonadota bacterium, assembly GCA_021833365.1. Lineage (GTDB taxonomy): Bacteria > Pseudomonadota > Gammaproteobacteria > Pseudomonadales > Moraxellaceae > JAJZHK01. The sequence continues at coordinate 27,733 of JAKBFV010000019.1, forward strand.
TGGCGGTAATAACAACAACACCGGACCGGCTGTCTATGACGTCGAGCTCTCCGCCGGACCTTCCAACATCTATCCGCACATCTGGGTGACGATCAGCGGCATCGCCATGAATGCCAACGCCACCGAGATCTTCAGTGCCAACGACATGACCTGGGCCTACTATACCCTGGCCGAACCGGTGACCGTCGATCTCAACGATCTCGACAATGGCACCATGCGCACCGTACTCTCCAACCTGCACATCTCGAGTGGCAACTATCTGCAGACACGTTTGCTGCTGACGCCGACGAATCAGCCCCTGACCGCCTCGGCGCAGACCCATACCGACGGTAACGGCCAGCCTCTGCAGTGGAACGATCAGATCGAGTATATGCAGGGTTCGACACGCGTCGAGGTGCCGCTCGAAGTGCCCGCCGATGGCCAGGGCCTGTTCGTCGATACGGCGCAGATCCTCGGTTCCGGCGGCACCTATGATACCGATTTCGACATCGACATCGCGCACTCCATCGTGCCCTTCCAGCAGGGTAATGGCCTCGGCTTCTATCTGCAGCCGCAGCTGCAGACGCACGTGCTGTCCCTGGATGGCGCCGTGCAGGGCAGTCTGGCGACGACCTCCCTGTGTCCGCGCGGTACCACCGGCAGCAACTGCGCCGGTCAGGTCATCGCCATGGCCGAACTGCCGCACTATGATGCCGCCGGCAATATCACTTATCAGGCGGTGCGCGAGGCTGCCGTCGATCCGACCACCGGTGTCTTCGATCTCTATCCGCTCGAGCCGAGCACCACGGTCGGCCTCTATCAGATCGTCATCCGCGGCATCAATATGCGTACCATGGTGATCACCAACGTCCCCGTCGTCTCCGGCACGACGCCGTCGTCGCTGTCGCCGAACGCCGCTCTGGCGGTGTACGCGCCGACCATGCTCAACGTCTCGCCCATGGCCATCACCCTGACGCAGTCGGCCTATTCGGCGCAGCTGTCGCAGGCGATGACGCCCTATGGCGCCGGTCACGTCCTGTTCACGCAGACGCCGACCCTGACCGACGTGCCGTCCGAGATACGCTGGGGATCGACCGATCCTTTCACCGGCCTGTTCAATACGCCGGTGGCCCTCGATGGCGACATCATGGAGGAGGCGATCTGGGTCTCTCTGGTGCAGCCGACCTTCGCGGCGGTGGCGCCCTACAATGGTAGCGGCAACTATGGCGCCTTCAGCATGGGCACGGTCTATCAGGTGCCCGCCGTGCCGGGTTCGGTGATCGCCGCCGGTGCCGCTGGCAGCACGGTGAGCTTCGCGCCGGTCGCTCCCATCCAGCTGGCGACGGTGCCGAATGGCCAGGTCACGGCCACCTTCACCATCACCAACGCCCAAGGTTATGATCGCGGTCAGCTGGTGATGAGCGACATCGCCGGCATCGTCAACAGCGCCGACATCAGCGCTCTGCTCGGCGGCAGCGGTGGTTCCAGCACCTGCTCGAAGGCGACGATGAGCTGCACCATCACGGTGCCGGTCGGCAGCAGTGCCCTGCTCACCCCGGGTACCTATTATTATCCCTATCTGCGCCTGTGGAAGAGCACTTCGACGGCGCCGGCCACCCTGGTCGACATCAATACCCCGGTCAATCTCATGGCCGGCGGCAACGGCAGCCTCAGCGTCAACATCCCCTGACGCGAGGCCGCCCGCATTTCAGTGGCTCGGTTCGACGATGTCGCTGAAGTGCGCCTGGCGGTAAGCCGGCAGGCGGATCTCCGCCGGCAGGTGCTTGAGGCTGCCATAAGGCAGCTCGGTGATCACCAGATTGGCCGCCCAGTCCGGGACGATGCCACCGGGCAGACCGAAGCCGCGCAGGATGACCTTGACGCGATGCGCACCGAGGGGGATGAAAGTCCAGTCGGTATCCATCTCCGGCATGCGCACGCAGCCTGACTGCAGGCCCTTGCCGCCGGCGATGCTATGACTGCTCACCGTGACGACGCCGGTTTGAGCGTCCTGGCTGACGCGCGCGTCGATGAAGGTGTCGCGATCGTGCAGGGGCCAGGGCGAGTGGATGACGACGTAAGCCTTGACGTGCGACGGGCTGAGGGTCTGTACGGCGGTGACGCGCGCGACGTGCGGCATCCAGTCGGCCAGATGCGGGAAGTCCGAGGTCGCCGCCACCAGGGCGGAGAGCGAGCTGTCGACGACCGTTTCGGCACGGAATTCCTTGATGTTGGTGCCGTCCATGGCGCGCGTGTAGATGTCGATGTGTTCATCCGGACGTTGCATCACCAATTGCCAGGGCCCTTGTGGGTCGGGGCGGACCGTCGCGTGAGCGGCGGCGCTGGTGAGCAGGGCGAGGGCGAGATGGAGGACTCGACGCGGGCGGCGGGGGTGTGGCATGGGCGCTCTCCTGAGGGTGAGGGGAGGCGTGAAGATACCATCAAAAAATGAAACATCGTATAGCGATCTTTCATGGATGTTCTAAAAAAAACTGCTCAAGGCCTGGCGAGGCGCTTTCTGCCGAAGTATTGACTTGCGTCACTTTTGGATTACATTGAATCATGTAACAGTCAGTAGTGACTTCAATGCATGCCCAGGAGACCGACCATGCAAATTCTCGCACGTCCCAGCAATGAACGCGCCCATGTCCTCAACCAGCGCGTCGAGGCCTACGTCAACCGCCTGTTACGCGGCTTCGATCGGCAGCGCGCCGTTCTCGGGCTGGGTGGGCGCAAGGGCTATTACAACGATGACACTTATGAGTTCGAGGGCGGCGCCCGCGATGCTCTGCGCGCCAAGCACTACGACAAGAGCCTGCGTTTGTTGTGGAAGGCGCAGGAGCACGCGCCATGGATGAGTTTCCGCGACTGCACCCAGGATGAGATGCACCTGCTGGCGATGGCCGAGAAGTCGCTGACGCCGGCCGAGAAGGCGGCGCGCAAGCGCGTCAATACGCAGGCCTTCCGCGATCAGTTGAACAGCCTTTACACGCCGCGGCAGAAGCAGGCCATCGTCAACATCCTGGCCATGATCGGACACGGTGAGGCTTACGCCTGGATGGTCTCGAGCGAGCTGCTCAATGAGGTGCGCTCGACCGGCGGTCGCGCCGCCATGACCATGCAGGTGCTGGAAGAAGCCAAGCACTTCGTCGTTCTGCGTGAGCTCCTGCAGGCTTTCGACTGCCCGATTCCGCGTATGAACGCCTGGGAGTATCTCCTGCTCGAGCGCACTTACAAGTCCGAAGGTCTGGAGAAGTTCTTCGGCATGAACGTCGTCGTCGAAGGCTTTGCGCTCAGCCTCTTCGGCATGATGGGGGCCTTGCCCGGTCTTGAGATCCTCAAGCTCTTTCATCGCGACGAGTCGCGCCATACCGCCCTGCCGAGCAATTATCTGCACGAGTTTCCACTCAGCTGGTGGGACAAAAACAACCCCGCCAAGCGTCTGCATCGCCTCAGCCTGGTGCTGCCGGCGCTGCCGATCTTCATGCTCATCGAGGCCGATCTGGCCGAGATCGGTATCGATAGCTTCGACTTCGGCGGCTCGCTGGCGCGCAAGATCCTCAAGCTCAGCGATCGCGTCGGCTTCAAGCTGCCGCTGACGCAGGCGCAGGCGACGCGACTGTTCAACACCCTGTTCAACGCTTATTGCCGGGCGACGCGCAGCGACTATGTGCACAAGGACTTTCTCAGCGCCGAGACCACCACCGGCCAGGAAGAACTCGACATCGAGGCGGAAGTGTTCATGCTCAAGACCGCCTGAAGGGCGGCAGGCGCGCTGCCGGCGCGCCTGCATCAGCGTGCCGCGCGGCAGAGCTCAGCGCGGTTCCTGACCGTAGAGATTCTCGTAGATGCAGGTCAGGCGTTCGCCGAGGATGCCTTCGAGAGCGTGCTGCATGGCGCGCGCCACTTCCGCCGAGACGGCGGCATCGACCTGGCCGCGCAGGCGCCAGATGACGGCGGCGAGTTTCTGTGCATCGGCGGCCGGCGGCAGGCGCTGGCCGTAGGGAATGTCGAAGACGTAGGTGGCGACGCGCTGCACCAGCTCGTTGGCGGCGCGTTCGACGTTGGCGCGCAGCAGGGCGACGATGGACAAGGTCTCCTCGAGCGGAATACCCGCCTGCGTCAGCTCCTGACCGACGGCGAGCAGACGTGGGCTCGGCACTTTGAACTTGTCCTTGTCGGGGACGATGATCTCGAGTTCCATGACGCGTTTGAGCACTTCCGGCGAGAGGATGCCGGCGAAGCGCTGCACCAGCTCGGCGAGCGTGAAATACTCCGCCACTTCATCCGTCCAGGGGCTGGTCAGGGCCGCTTCCAGGCCCATGACGTCGGCGATGTCGCGACCTGATTCCCAGGCCTGAATGAGCTCGCCGATGCTGGCCAGGGTGTAGCCGCGTTCGAGCATACTGCCGATCAGGCGCAGGCGCGCCAGGTGGGCGGCGTGGTAGATGCCGGTACGCCCACGGCGTTCCGGGGGCGGCAGGAGACCGCGATCCTGATAGGCGCGCACGTTGCGCACCGTCGTACCGGCGGTCCTGGCCAGTTCGTCGATGGTGTATTCATCGCTCGGTCGCGATATGACGTGATCGGTCTGTGGCATGTGCAAAATCCCGGCTCGCTGCAGCGTCTTCTCGGCAGCCGCCATTGTACGACAGAATGCCGTCGCTGCGCGCCAGCGCTAGCGCTTTCACCTGACGGTCATCATGTTGCGGCGCGGGCATGGGGCGGGTGGGCATGAAAGACGCGTGCAACCCTGTGCCAGGTCAAGCAGCTGGCATTGCAAGCGCCAGCGATAGCTTCGATAATCAGCGCCTGTTCAACCACCTTGCAAGGATGCGCTGATGTTGATTCGTCGTCTTAGCTTAAGTCGCCTGACCCGGCGCGGTCTCACGCTCCTCGTCCTGATGATGTTGGCCGGCTGCGCCGCGTTTTCGCAACACCGCGTCGGCTTCGTCGCGACGCCTTTGCAGCCGGCGCCAGAAACCACGCTCATCGACGTCGATCTGCGTACCTATGAGGGTACACCGGAACACGCCTCGCCGCTCGGTACCTTGCATGATGCGGCGCAGGGTGTGGCTCTCGAGGCCCTGCATGAGAGCGGACTGTTCCGCGAAGTCAGCTTCAACGATGAGGCGCGCGCGCGCGCCAACGTCGTCGTGCGCCTGTCGATCTATCGCCAGACGTCGACGGTCTGGCCCTACGTCACCGCCATCCTCAACTATTTCTCCGCCACCCTCATCCCGGTCTACGCCAATGAGCAGTACACCATCACCCTCGAGCAGCTCGATGCGACGGGTCGGGTGAGCCAGCGCCTCGTCGACGCCGATGCCGTGCACCACTATGCCGGCCTCCTGTTCCTGCCGGCGGCGATGCTCGGCAAGACGCCGGCGAAGGCCGTGAATGAGACCTTGAACAACCAGATCGAGCATCTCGTCGCCCAGGCTGAACAGATGGGCTGGTTCGCGGCCAAGTAAGCGCCGGCGGCGCCCTCAGGCGCGCCGTCGTCCGCGGCTGGCGCCGGTGCTGGCTGCCGGTCCACGGTCGAGGTCGGCGAGCATCTGCTCGCCACTCAGCTCGGGGGCAGCGGCGCCATGAAAATACTGGCCCATGCCGGCCTGCTCGTAGTGCGGCCGTATGCGCGGCGAGAGCAGGCCGATCTCGCGCAGATTGGGGACCAGGCGGGTGAACATGATGTCGCGGAAACGCCGCATGCCGGGTGAACTGAGAACCAGCTGGCGCCACTGTTCACGCGTCACGCTGCTGCCTTCGTACCACTCCTCGTAGACCTCGTAGGCCATGAAGCGGTTGCGCATGAGCAGGGCGACTTCATAGGCCCAGTCCTCGCGCTCGGCTTTTTCCTTGGGTGACAGCTCGGTGGTGATGTGCTGGCGCAGGGCGAGCACCCCGTAGTGGACGTGGCGGGCCTCGTCCTGGATGACATAGCGCAGCATGTCCTTGAGCAGGGGCTCCTGCGTATGCTGATAGAGGAAGCCGAAAGCGCCGAGGGCCAGGCCTTCGACCATGATCTGCATGCCGAGAAACTTCATGTCCCAGCGCGCGTCGGTCATCAGGGCATCGATGATGACGAAGAGATTGTCGTTGACCGGATACATCTTGCCGAGCTTTTCACTGAGATAGCGATGGAAGACTTCGACGTGGCGGCCCTCGTCGACGACCTGCGTCGAACCATAGAGCTTGCCGTCGAAGAAGGGCACCGACTCGGTCACCTGGCAGGCGGCGAGCAGGGCGCCCTGCTCGCCATGCAGGAACTGTGAGAGCATCCAGCTGGTGATCGAGTAGATCATCTTCGGCTGCTCGTCGCCGCTCAGCTGGATGCCGACTTTTTTGGCCGCCGCGAGGTCGATCATGTCGAGGGGCGCCAGCGCCCGGTCGGGATCGAAGGGGTCGACGGCGGTCTGCCAGGCGAGCTGGCTGCCATTCCACTGACCGAGTTTGGCGCGCTCGTAGAGCTGGTGCATCTCCGCGTGATCGTGTGGATAGTCCCAGTTGAAGTGAGCGTCGTGGGCGGCGGCCATCGCCGTCGGTGCGCCATTTTTGCCGGCCTTGAGCAGGAGTCCGCGCACCGCCGAGGGCGCCATGGAGCGCAGGACGCGCGGATTTTTCATTTCGGTGAAGATCTCCGCCGCTTCGATGACGGCGTCGACACGGTTTTGCACCGGTGTCGGCAGGATGGCGCGGATGTTGTCGAGGGCTGCATACATGGTCAGGTTCTCCGGGTGTGGACGGGGCTGTCGATCACAGCGGTGTCGGGGGGGCGATGGCGATGGTCAGCGGTGAGCTGGCGGTGGCGATGCAGGCCAGGGCGTAGCCGGCTTCTTCTTCTTCCGGGAGCAGGCCGTGTGGTCCGGGCATGGCGACGCTGCCGGAGAGCACGCGCACCCGACAACGGCCACAGCCACCGAGGGTGCAGGAAAAGTTCATCGGCGCCTGCAGGGCGAGGCCGGCATCGAGCAGGCTCTGGCCGGCGGCGGCGTAGCCCTGCCAGCGCTGGCCATCGGCGGCGATGATGGTGAGCGGCTGCGCCACGCTGTCAGCCAGAGCCTGCTCGCGCCTGCCGGGAAGAAAGTTCTCCTGCTGCAGGTGCTCCGCCGCCAGACCCTGCGCCAATAGACTGGTGCGCACCGCCTCCATCATCGGCGCCGGTCCGCACTGAAATACCCTGAGATCGGCGGGCAAATCTTCGCCATAGGCCTGTGTGAGCAGGCGTGTGCATTGTTCGACGTCGAGACGGCCGCAGGCCCCCGACCAAGCCGCCGGAGCTTCCTCGAGGACATGCAGCAGGCGCAGACGTGGCCGGTACTGCCGCACCAGGGCATCGAGTTCATCGGCAAAGATGATCTCGTCGCGCCGGCGATTGGCGTAGAACAGGGTGATGCGGCTGTCGGCTTCGATGGCCAGAACACTGCGCAGTATGGCCATCAGCGGGGTGATGCCGCTGCCGCCACCGATGAGCAGGAGCTCGCGCTGCCTACCTGCTTGCGGTCGAAGGGTGAAGGCACCAGCGGGGCCGAGGACGTTGAGGCTGGCGCCGACCGCGACGGTATCGACGAGATGCTGCGAGACCAGGCCATCGGGCACGCGTTTGATGGTGATGGTGGCGCTTGTGCGCAGCGTGGCGGCGCTGGAGATGGAATAAGCGCGGCGATGTTCGCGGCCGGCGATGTTGAGCACGAGGGTGAAGAACATGCCCGGCAGAAACTCGATGTCGGCGCCGTCCTGGCGGACCAAGGTGAGGCTGATCGCACTCGGTGTTTCGTGGGTCACCGCCGTGACGCGCATCGCTGTCGTCGCCAGTGCGACCGGCTGGGGCGGCGGCTGACGGCGGCCAGCGGCCTGGGCATAGTGCTGGACCGTCGCTTTTTGGCCTTGCCCACGGGCTGCCCGCCAGAGGTCCTGGCGGAGGCTGTTGAGGCGGCGAATCAGGCTGGACATGGTGATTTTCGGTCTCTATGGATGGGTCGGTGTGGCCGCTTTCACCCACCGTGCTGGCCACGATCAGCCTATGTTGCGGTGATGCCGGCCGCTCTGCTATGTTGCCTGGGCGCAATAATTTGTGATTTCAGCTCATGATGACGGCGGCGGATTTCCTCATTCCTGGCCAGTACATCCTGCAGGCCCTCGACGGCGACCTCCTCCCGGCGCCGGCCAAGGAAGGCCTGCGTGCGCGTATCGCCGCCGCCGGCCAGAGTCTCGACCGCCTCGGTCAGGCGGAGGGCCGGGCACCGCTGCGCTGGTTGGTGGAGAGTCTGGCGGCGCCGACACCCGCGGCGGCCGCCGAGTTCGCCTGGCGCTTCGGTGCCGACGTGCGTCTCACCTCGCATGGTGGCCTGAGCATGCTGCTGATGGCCTCGACCACGGTGCGCGAAGCGATCGGCGCCTTGCGCTTTTTGCCGCTGCTGACCAACCAGGTATCGGCGCGTCTGGTGGAGGAGATCGGCGGGGGTGGCTTTTTACTCATCGAAGCGCACACCAGCGACGCCCTGCTCGCCGCCATGCCCATCTACTACGCCGCCGCCGCCATGCGCCGGCTGATCCGCATGGTGACCGGGCGTGAACCCGTCATCGTCACCCATATTCCCGGCCCGCAGCCAGCCTTTCTGCAGACGATCGACCCGACCCTGTGGCGTTTCCAGGCCGCCGTCGCCGGTATCGAATTTTGTCGCGGAGAGCTCGATCAGGCCTGTCTCTTCGCCGATCCGGTCGCCTTTCATGCCACCGAACAGGCTTGTGCCAGCGAGTTGCCGGGTGTACTGCAAGGTCTCGATCTGGTGCAGCGTGTGCGCCGTCTGCTCGACGACCGTGAGCACTATCCCGACCTCGCGGAGGTCGCCGCGTCTTTGCATCGCTCGCGCAGCACCCTCAAGCGTCAGCTGGCGCAGGCAGGCAGCAGTTTTACGCAATTGCTCGCTGATTCGCGACGGCAGCGCGCCATCGCCGCCCTGCTCGCCGGCCAGCTCAGTGTGCAGCAGATCGCCGAGCGCCTAGGCTACAGCGACCAGGCCAACTTCACCCATGCCTTCAAGAAATGGACCGGCGTCACCCCCGCAGCTTTCAGCCGGGCAAGCCGCGCCGGGCGATGACCCTGCCGGCGTCGGCGCATGACCGCGCTGACAGCGCTTCTACAGGGCGAAAGGGAACGTCTTTCGTCGGTGCCTTCAAATCGTCGTCAGCCCCGATGGTGAGACCTCAGGATATCGGCCATGTCGAAGTGATTTTTTCGGCATAGGACGATCATCTCGCGGGGCCGTGCCGACACAGAAGGGAGTCGTTACCAGGCTTCCTGAGCCTCGGCGGGTGACAGGATGCGCTGCGCAACCCTCCTACAAGCGGA
>JAKBFV010000020.1 GCA_021833365.1 Pseudomonadota bacterium
AAAGATAATTCGACCTTCAGCCACCGGCGACCTGCCCTTCAACCTTACCGCCGATGCGCCCACTGCGCAGCAGAGTGACACCGTTTTCATACTCGGGGGCGTCGGCCTGCCTTCATGGCAGTTAAGCCGAACAGGGTTTGATCGGCGATGGCGGCACGGTTGACGTGACTGGCACGCAGGCCGAAGCGCAAGATCGAGGCATCGGCAGCCACCAGGCGCAGGCCGTGCCAGCGCGGCACGAAGCGGTCTTGCTCGGCGCGCCGTATCAGCCAGTCATTGAGTCGTGGAATGGCTGTCAGGGACAGCTTGGCACGTGCTTGGGAAAAGGCCTGCTCGGAGACTTCATGCACCCACTGTGCTTGCTGGCGAAGATGAGCAAAGAACATATCCGGTTCGGCCTGAATACTCATGTGCATACCCGTCAGCATGATCGCGACCAAGGTCGGCAAGGGCAGCTTGCGGCAGCGAGAAAATGCGCTGGGGTGCTCGGGATGGCGGGCATCGTTGAGGAATTCGGAGGAACAGAGGCGAGCAGAAAAATCTTGAAACAGGGTGCTGAGAACGGACATGGCGGCCACCTGAACCTTGAAAATTTTTTCATCAATGCATTGACAAGCTGCATTCGCTCTTGCTCTCATGGCCAGCATCCGAGCCCATCGTTCTCGTCGCAGGGATTGCCATGAAGATCTGCCCGATTGCCGCCCGCCTAGGCCGACTGTGTCGGAGTCTTTTGCCCCTTCTGCTGCTATTCCCGGCGCTCAGCCACGCCGATCCACAGCCCGGCTTCGGCCTCGCCCTCGCTCTCTCCGACCACCACGCCGACGTCAGCTTCAACCAGGCGCCTTTTCAGGTCTACAACAGCCATGGCGCTGGTCTCGCCGGTGACGCCCAGTTCGTCATCAACCCGAACTGGTCCCTCAACCCCTATCTCGAATTCGCCTACGAGCACAGTCACGGCGACGTGCAGAGCGCTCTCATCAACGCCTCCGGCGGCCTCATGCTGCGCCACTGGTGGCAGAACATCTACGTCGGACCGGCCCTCGAGTACGGTGGCGAGGGCCTGTTGCAGAACCAGACGGTGAGCCGCAGCAGCTTCGGACCCGGCGTCGGCGTCGGCCTCGGCTACGAGTCGCCGCGCGGCCTCACCTTAGGGCTGCAGGTGGACGCTCCGCAGGCCCTGTACTTTAGCCGTAATCAGCGCCGTTCCGGCGTCTGGCTCACCGTCGGTTACCGCTGGCATTAAGGAGTCCGCCGCATGCGCTCTTCACTGATCCTGCTCTGTGTCGGCGGTCTGGGCCTGAGTTCGCTGACGTTTGCCGCCTCCGATGCCGCCGTCGGCACGGTGAGTACCTCGGCCCTGGAAGGCATCAAGGCCGTCGATGCCCTGTTCAGTGGCAGCGAGCTGCAGCTCGGGCTACAGGCACAGCAGGGCACTTTGGGCCTGAGTCGCGGCAACAACCGTGCCCTGCTCACCGACAATGGCTCGCTCGCCCTGCTCGCCACCGTCAACAGCCCGGCACATCCATGGGTCGACTGGGGCATGAGCGACGGCGGCCACGTCCGCCTCGCCTTCGACTGGACGGCGACCGCCAACATCCTCGGCGTGCATGAGCAGCTGCTCGGTTCGGCCATATCCGGCAGCAACATCGGCACCGGCGTCACCGGTGGCTACATAGCCGCGGCGCCGCGTCTGCGCCTGTTCATGGGCCCTCTGTACGCCGGCCGGCCGATCTACTGGAGTTACAGCCTGGCGCTCGGCGCCGCCATACTCGACGACCATGGCACCGCCCAGTTCAACCAGGGCAGCGCCGCCTACGTCGCCGCCGTGCATGGCGAACCGATACTCACCGAGTATATGGACAACCGCTGGGTGCTGACCACCGGGCGCTGGAACACCGTCTTCAGCGCCGAATATCTCGCCGGTCACCAGCAAGGCTATGGCCTGAGCTACTACAACTTCTCCGTCGGCCTCGCCTACGCCCTCGGTCTGTAAAGGCGTGCGGCAGCGCCTTCATCGCGCTGCCGTTGCCAGCAGATGCTCCTCGACATCGCGTAGACGGTCTTTGCCGAACCACATCTGCGTACCGATGAAGAAGGTCGGCAGGCCGAAGGCACCACGCGCCACCGCCGCGGCGGTGTGATCGATCAAGGCCTGCTTGACCTCGGGTCGGGCGCTGGCGGCGACGATGGCTGCGGCATCGAGGCCGGCCTCCTGCAAGGTCTGCGCGAAGACGGCGGCGTCATCGAGCTGGCGTCCTTCCTCCCACATGGCGTGAAAGAGCGCCTGCGTGTACGCGGCCAGAACCCCGAGACTCTCGGCAGCGACAGCACCGCGCATGGCCAACAGGGTATTCACCGGAAAGAAGGGATTCATGCGGAATTCATGGAGCGCATGCTGGTCGATGAACCGCTGCATCTCGAGCTGCTCATAGGCGAACTTGTTGCGGATATGGGCATAGGCGGTGGCCGGCGACTGGTTGCCGGTGGCCTTGAAGATGCCGCCGAGCAAACAGGGCACATAGATGAATTCAGCACCGGTACGCGCCGCCAGGGCCGGGATGAGGCGATGCGCCAGATAGGCGTTCGGGCTGCCGACATCGAAGAAGAATTCCACGCTTTGCATACCGACCTCACTCATGGGATGGGGGATATGGGATGGGGATGAAGGGGGATTGGCGTTCTCACCAGCGTTCCATATAGGGACGCAGATCCATCTCGTGCGTCCAGGCGTCACGCGGTTGCGCGTGCAACAGCCAGTAGTTCTCGGCGATGTGCTCAGGGTCGAGGATGCCACCGCGCGGCAGGCGCTCGGCGTACATCTCCGGCCAGGTATCGCGGATGAACTGCGTGTCGATGGCGCCGTCGACGACGACGTGCGCGACGTGGATGCCGCGTGGCCCGAGCTCACGCGCCATGCTCTGCGCCAGGGAACGCAGCGCGAACTTGGCGCCTGAGAAAGCGGCGAAATGGGCGGCGCCGCGCATGCCGGCGGTGGCGCCGGTCAAGAGGATGGTGCCACGGCCGCGCGCCACCATGCGTTTGGCGACCTCGCGAGCGCTGAGAAAGCCAGCAAAACAGGCCATCTCCCAGATCTTGTAGTATTTGCGCGCCGTCTCCTCGAGGATGGAGCAGGGTACATTGGCGCCGATGTTGAAGACCAAGACTTCGATCGGGCCGATGTCGCGTTCGATGTCCTCGACGAGAGCAACGACCTCCTCCTCCTTGCGCGCGTCGGCAGCGTAACCACGGGCGCGCCCGCCTTCGGCCTCGATACGCGCGACCAGGGGGGCGAGCTTGTCGGCGCTGCGTCGCGTCACGCAGGCATAAAGACCGGCGCGCGCGAAACGCCGGGCGATGGCACCGCCGGTGGCGTCACCGGCGCCGATGACGAGAGCGACAGGGGAGGTTGCGGTCATGCTCGGCTCCTTTGTTTATGAACGATCGTTCAACGAACACTTTACACCCTGCCGGAATGCGGTCAAGCATTATTTAACGATCGTTTAAGCAGGGGCTGTCAGCCTCGCTCTGGCTGTGGCATGATCGCGCTCAGTGGGAGAGGGCCAAAGTGATGCGCGTGCGGCAAGCACACAAAGAGGACACCCGCCAGCGTCTGCTCAGTGCTGGCGCGGCGGTGATCAAGCGTGGTGGCTTCGCCGCCACCGGCGTCGATCAGCTGATGCAGGCCGCTGGCCTCAGCGGCGCCGCCCTTTACGCCTACTTTCCGGGTAAGGCCGCCCTGCTCGCCGCCATCGTCGCGGTCGAGCTACCGCGCAGCCTGCGCCGCTTGACCGGCGAAGCCGACGAAGCCGCGGAAACGGCGCTACGCCGTTGTCTGGACCGCTATCTGACGCTGGAACACGTGCAGCATCCCGAGCGTGGCTGCCTGTTGCCAGCCCTGGCCGCCGAGATGGCGCGCGCCGATACCGCTCTCTTGCAGCAGGTGTACGCCGCCTGTCAGCCCTTCGAGGATTTCTGGGCGGCCAAACTGCAGCGCCGCGACGCCGGCCAGGTCCTGCTGGCGCAGTGTGTCGGTGCCATCACGATGGCGCGCCTGTGCCCGGACACGGCGCAACAGGAAGCCTTGCTGGCGGCGAGCAAGGCCTGGCTGCTCGCCAGCCTGCTGCCGGCACCGGTCAGCGCGGCGCCTGCAGCCACTGACGCAGCTGCTGCGCATTCATGACGCCGGACTGACGCGCCACTTCCTTGCCGCCTTGAAACAGGATCAGGGTGGGAATACTTCGTATCTGGTACTGCGCCGCTGCACGCGGGTTGGCATCGGTGTCGATCTTGACGAAGCGTACATCCTTCAGGCTGCGCGCCGCTTCCTGAAAGAATGGCGCCATCATCTTGCAGGGACCACACCAGCTCGCCCAGAAATCGACGACGACCGGCAGATCGCTACCCTGCAAATAAGCAGGCAGGCGCGCGTCGTCGAGCTCGACGGGGGTCTCCGGCATCAGACCCTCACCGCAGGCGCCGCAACGCGGCCCTTCATGCAGGCGTTCCGTCGGCACACGATTACGCGCCGAACAGCGTGGACAGACGAGTTGCATACGCTACCTCCACCGGATGGAATATATTTTTGCATACACCCAGGGGTATGGGGTCGGCGCTACCAGGATACAAGAGGCGCGCCGCCATGTGTTAAGATTCCTCGCCTCTTTGCCTGGAATGTCCTGTCCATGCCCCTCTCCGGCCTCAAGGTCATCGAACTCGGCAGCCTCATCGCCGGGCCGTTCGCCAGCCGCCTGCTGGCCGAGTTCGGCGCCGAGGTGATCAAGGTCGAGGCCCCGGATGGCGGCGATCCACTGCGGCGCTGGCGCAAGCTGTATCAGGGTACCTCCTTGTGGTGGTATGTGCAGGGGCGCAATAAACGCTCGCTCACCCTCAACCTGAAAGCACCGGCGGCCATCGATCTGCTCAAGCGCCTGCTCGCTCAGGCCGACGTCCTGGTGGAGAACTTTCGCCCCGGCGTCCTCGAGCGACTGGGGCTGGCGCCGAGCGTTCTGCAGGAACTCAACCCGCGCCTGGTCATCCTGCGCCTGTCCGGCTTCGGCCAGACCGGCCCGGCGGCGCAGCAACCGGGGTTTGGCGCCGTCGGCGAAAGTATGGGCGGACTGCGCTACGTCACCGGCTTCGGTGATCGCCCGCCGGTGCGCACCGGCATCAGCATCGGCGATTCCATCGCTGCTCTGTTCGGCGTCATCGGCACGCTCATGGCCTTGCGCCATCGTGACCAGAACAGTGGGCGTGGCCAGGTCGTCGACGTCGCGCTCTACGAGGCGGTCTTTGCCATGATGGAGAGTCTGGTGCCGGAGTTCGACGTGTTCGGCTATGTGCGCGAACGCAGCGGCCACATCATGCCCGGCATCACGCCGAGCTCCACTCACACCTGCCGCGATGGTCAGGCCATCCAGATCGCTGCCAACGGCGATGCCATCTTTCGTCGTCTCGCCACCCTGATGCAACGCCAGGACTGGCTGCAGGAGCCGGCTTATGCCGACAATGACGGCCGTGACGCGCGCCGCGACGAGATCTATGCCGCCATCGACGCCTGGGTAGCGACACAGGACCTCGCCGCGCTGCTGGCACGTCTGCAGGCGCATGACATCCCGGCCAGCCGCATCTACAGCGTCGCCGACATGTTCGAAGATCCGCAGTTTCTTTTTCGCGACATGCTGCTGCAGGCGCGTCTGCCCGATGGACGAATGCTGACGACACCCGGCATCGTCCCCAAACTGAGCGACAGCCCTGGGCAGCAACGTAGGCTCGGTCCAGCCCTCGGCGAGCACAACGACGCCATCCTCGGCGAACTCGGTCTCGACGCCGCGGCCATCGCCGCACTGCGCCGCGACGGGGTGATCGGATGAGCGGACGCTGGCAGCAGGGGCTGCAACGCCTCTATGGCGAGACCAGCATGACGCGCTTCCAGCAGGCGCGCGTCGTCGTCGCCGGCGTCGGTGGCGTCGGCAGCTGGGCGGCCGAGGCTTTGGCACGCACCGGCATCGGCGAGATCCATCTCATCGATCCTGACGTCCTCGTCGAATCGAACATCAATCGCCAGCTCACCGCCCTGCACAGCACCCTCGGTCGCGACAAGATCGCCGTCCTCGCCGAGCGTCTACGCGACATCCAGCCGCAGATCCGCGTCGTCCTGCACGATGAGTTTCTCAGCCGCGACAACATCGACCGGCTGCTGGCGATGACGCCGCACCTGCTCCTCGATTGCAGCGACGACTTCGACGCCAAACGCAGCATGGTGCTATGGTGCCGGCGCCGCCGCATCCCTCTGGTGGTCGCCGGCGCCGCCGGCGGCAAACGTGACCCTGGCCAGCTGCGCGTCGCCGATCTGGCGCACACCGAGCGCGACCCCCTGCTCGCCAAGCTGCGCCGTGAACTGCGCCGCCACCATCACTTTCCGAAAACCCCGGGCGAGAAGTTCCATATCGCCTGCGTCTATTCGCAGGAGTCGCTGCAGCGCCCGGCCAGTTGTGCGAGCGGCGACCTCAGCTGCTCGGGCATGGGCTCGGCCATGGTCGTCACCAGCACCATGGCCATGCTCGCCGTCGCTGAGGGCCTGCGCATGATGGACTGGCGTATGCAGCTGGCGGAGCGCCGTCAAAACGGCGAGCCATGAAACCTGACGCCGAGTTGTCGCGCATCAAATACCGGTCATGAAGGCCTCTTAGACTGAAGTCATGGAGGTGTCGCCATGTCCGACTCGCGCCTGCCTGACTATCTGCTCAAGTATTACCGTTGGGCCTACATTGCTCCCATGGCCCTGCGTTTCTGGGATCATGAAGGCCTCGTCGACCTCATCCTGTTCCATCAGTATCGGCGCCTGCGCGATCTCGCCCGCACCGCCTTGCGTCAGGGTCCGGGCGGCGACCTGCTGCAGATCGCCTGCGTCTATGGCTCGCTGAGCGCCTGCCTGGTCGATGATCTGGCACCGGCTGCCCGTCTGCACGTCGTCGACGTCGTGCCGGAACAGCTGCGCCATCTCGCCGCCAAGCTACCCGCACACGCCGCCGTCCTGCACCGCAACGACAGCCGCTACCTCGCCTTCGCCGACGCCAGTTTCGCGCGCGTCCTGATCTTCTTTCTTCTGCACGAGCAGCCGGCGGCCGTGCGCCTGGCGACCCTGCGTGAAGCTCTGCGCGTCCTGCGCCATGGTGGCCGCCTGGTCATCGTCGACTTTCACCGCCCTCGCCGCTGGCATCCCCTGCGCCCTTTGCAATGGCTGATCTTTCATCTGTTCGAACCCTTCGCCCGCGACCTCTGGGTCCAGGAACTCATCCCCCTGCTGCGCCAGATCGATCCCAGCCTGCGCATCGAGCAGGAGCTGATCTGCGCCGGCCTCTACCAGCGCCTGATCATCGACAAGCCCTAAGACCGCTGCCGCACTTGCTTTCGCCGATACCTGACCTACAGTCAAAAGTGTACCCAACTTCACCATCCGGTTTGGCGAGGAAGACTTCATGATAAGGACATCGCTTCGATGTGCCCTGACCAGTGGCGTACTGGTGGCAGCTGGTTGCGCCCAGGCTGCTGACATCACCTTCAACGGCTTCGCCGACTTCACCGCCGGCGAGGTCGTCGGTGGCAGCAACCAGAGCAGCTACCTGCAGTACAAATGCCCCTGCTTCATCTCCAACTACGAGTACGGTGGCATCTATCAGAACACCGGCGTCAGCGTCGCCAAGGAGAGCATGATCGGCCTGCAGGCCAATGCCAAGATCGATGACAAGCTGACCGCCGTCCTGCAGGTCGACTCGCGCGGCCTCAATGGCTATCAGCCCTCGGTCGACTGGGCCTATGCCTCTTATGCCCTCACCGACACCTTCACCGTGCAGGTCGGTCGCAAGCGCCTGCCCTGGTATATGTACTCCGACTACAACTACGTCGGCTACGCCTACATCTGGGTGCGACCACCGGTCGATCTCTATGGCTGGGAGGTCTACTCCTACGACGGCGTCAACCTGCAGTACAACAACGCCTGGGGCGACTGGGCCTTGTACAGCAATACCTGGGCCGGCAACCAGAGCAGCACCAACGTACCCGGCCTGAGCCAAGTCTACAATGGCTATCCTACCGACACCGCCTGGCGCGACATCATCGGCACCAGTGTCGACCTGAGCAATGAGTACATGCACTTCCGCGCCATGTACATGCAGAACAAGATCTACCAGGGCGCACAAAATCCTGGCAATCCGGCGACGCAGACCGCCGCCACGCCGGATACGCCGCTGCAGAGCGCGCAGCTCCAGCAGGTCTGGGGGCTGGCCTGGAACATCGACTACAAGAACTTCGTCATGCGCAGCGAATACAACAGCGTTCTGCGCCCGCAGATGGGCTACGTCGCCAACTCCTATCTCGCCGGCGGTGGCTATCGCATCGGCGATTTCACCGGCATGTACACCTACTCGCAATATCGCGAAAGCAAGTCCTGGCTCTATACCTCACCGCAACGCGACTCGACACGTGCCGTCACCGTACGCTGGGATTTTCGACCATCGATGGCGCTCAAACTGCAATACGACATGTTCGTCGATCATTCGCAGATGGCCTTCCTCGGCGACAGCAAGCTGGTGACCGTCGGCTTCGACATGGTCTTTTGAGCGGGAGGTCATCATGAAAACATCTTTGCTGCTTCTCGTTCTGATCAGCGCCAGCAGCCTGGCACAGGCCGACTCACTGATCGCCATCGTCCATCCTGACAACCACAGCGCCTTGAGCACCGACGCCGTGCGCAACATTTTCCTCGGCAAGGTGCGCAAGTTTCCCGGTGGCGGCAGCGCCGTGCCGGTCGAGATCGCCGGCGATGAGGCGCCCTTGAACGAGAATTTCGATAACAAGGTCCTCAACAAGACGCCCTCGCAACTGCGTGCCTACTGGTCGCAGATGGTGTTCACCGGCCGCGCCACGCCACCGAAGCAGGTCGGTAGCACCGAGGATCTGATCAAGCTCATCGAGACCAACCCGAACATGATCGGTTTTGTCAGTTCGCTGCCGACCTCAGCCAAGGTCAAGGCGATACCACTCGACTAGCACCACGGCTAGGGTAGCGCGGCGAGGGCGCGTTCGATACAGGCCACCGCCGCCATCACTTCGGCTTCGCTGATGATGAGGGGGGGACAGATGCGCGCGACCGTACCGTGGGTGTCCTTGCTCAGGGCCCCCTCGGCGAGCAGGAGTTCGCAGAATTGCCGTGCCGAAGCACGCTTGGGATCGAACTCCATGCCGATGAAGAGTCCGCGCCCGCGCACCTCGCGCAAACCCGGATGATGCAGAGACTGCAGCGCCGAGAGTAGCAGGGCACCGTGTTGCCGGGCACGATCGACGAGATGTTCCTCCTGCAGGACGTGCAGAGCCTCGAGGCCGACGCGCGCGGCGAGCGGATTGCCGCCAAAGGTGCTGCCGTGATCACCGGGGGTGAAGACCGACATCAGCTCTTCATGGGCGAGAAACAGGGACACCGGCAACAGCCCGCCACCGAGGGCCTTGCCCAGCATCAGTCCATCCGGGCGCACCTGTTCGTGGTCACAGGCGAGCCAGGCACCGGTGCGACCGAGGCCGGTCTGGATCTCGTCGACGAGCAGCAGGATGCGCTGCCGCGTGCACAGCTCGCGCACCGCCTTGAGCCAGCCCGGTGGCGGCAGGCGGATGCCGGCCTCACCCTGGATGGGTTCGAGCAGGACCGCCACCGTGCGCTCGCCGATGGCGGCGGTCAACGCCGCGATGTCGCCAAAGGGCACCTGCACGAAACCGTCGGTGAGCGGCGCGAAGCCGCGGCGATAGCTGGCCTCCGAGGAAAAACTGATGATGCTGATGGTGCGGCCATGAAAATTACCGTCCATGACGATGATCTCGGCCTCACCATCGGCCAGACCCTTGTACTGGCAGCCCCACTTGCGCGCCGCCTTGAGCGCCGTTTCGACGGCCTCGGCACCGCTGTTCATCGGTAGCGCTTTGTCCATGCCGGTCGCTGCACAGGCCTGCGCCAAAAAAGGCCCCAAAGTGGCGGCGTGAAAGGCGCGCGAACAGACGCTGAGGCGCTGCATCTGATCGATGGCCGCAGCGACGATACGTGGATGGGCGTGACCGTGGTTGAGGGCTGAATAAGCGCTCATCAGATCGAGATAGCGGCGACCCTGCACGTCCTCGACGTAGCAGCCCTCACCGCGCACCAGGGTGATCGGCAAAGGCGCGTAATTGGCCGCACCATAGCGGCACTCCAGCTCAGCGGCTCCCGGGACTTGCATAGGCAGCCCCCCTCTGGCGATGGCTCACCTTCAGTATAGACCGCTTCCAGCCGTGCTCGCCGAGAGCTCGGCGGTGAGCGGACGAAAGAGGGCGGCGAGATCCTCGGCGGTGAGCAGGCTGTTGAGGCGGGCCGCGTCGCCATAGACACCCTCGGCGAGATCGGCTTTGCGCTTTTGCAGGGCGATGATGCGCTCCTCGACCGTGCCTTCGCAGACCAGCTTGTAGATGAACACCGGCTTGTCCTGGCCGATGCGGTAGGCGCGATCGATGGCCTGGTTCTCCACCGCCGGGTTCCACCACGGATCGTAAATGAAGACCGTGTCGGCGGCGGTGAGATTGAGGCCGACGCCACCGGCTTTCAGGCTGAGCAGGAAGAGCGGCACCTCGCCAGCCTGAAAGCGTCGTACCGGCGTCTCGCGATCGCTGGTGCTGCCGGTGAGGGTGACGAAGTCGATACCGGCCTGGCGCAAAGCCTCGGCGATGAGGTCGAGCATGCTGGTGAACTGCGAGAAGAGCAGGATACGTCGCCCCTCTTCGAGCATGGCCGGCAGCACCTCCATGAGGTAGTCGAGCTTGGCCGATGGCGCCTGACGGGCGTAGCGGCCATCTTTGATCAGGCGCGGATCACAGCAGACCTGGCGCAGCTTGAGCAAAGCCTCGAGGATCTCGAAACTGGCGCGCCCCAGGCCTTTCTCCTGCAACAGCTGGCGCAGATGGCTGTCCATGCTGGCGCGTACCAGCTCATAGAGATCCCTCTGCTCGTCCTGGATGAGGACGTTCTGAATGATCTCGGTCTTGGCGGGCAGCTCGGTGGCCACCTCGACCTTGGTACGCCGCAGCATGAAGGGCTTGATGCGCCGCCCCAGTCGCTGCATGAGCTCACTATCGCCGCCCTTCTCGATGGGGTGGCGGAACAGGCGCCGGAACAGGGCTTCATGGCCGAGGTATCCCGGCAGCAGCATATCGAAGAGCGACCACAGCTCGCCGAGATGATTTTCCATCGGTGTTCCGGTCAACGCCAGACGCTGCGTCACTTGCAGGCGACGGATGGCGCGCGCGCTCTGTGTGCGATGGTTCTTGATCTGCTGTGCCTCATCGCAGACGAGAACACGGAAAGGCTGCCGACACAGGCGTTCGACATCGCGCGCCAACAGGGTATAGCTGGTCAGGACGACGTCCTGCTCGGCCAGGCGCGACATCGCCTCGTCGCGCCGCTGTCCTTCCAGGCTGAGCACGCGCAGATGCGGCGCAAAACGTTCGAGTTCATGGCGCCAGTTCGGCAAAACGCTCTTCGGACAGACGATCATCGCCGGCTGCTGCAGACGGCCACTGGCGGCGAGTACGCACAGGTGGGCGATGGTCTGCAAGGTCTTGCCGAGACCCATGTCATCGGCGAGCAGGCCGGAGAGGCCGTGACGATCGAGGAACTGCATCCACGATAGACCACGGCGCTGATAGGGGCGTAGTTCGGCGAGCAAGGTCGACGGCGCTTCGACTTCTTCGACACCGGTGAAATCAGCAAGCTCGCGCCCGAGTTTTTGCAGAGCCTCGCCACCCTGCCAGACACTGGCGCTGCGCTGCAGAAACTCGGCAGCGTCGAGACGGTTGAGACGCAGGCTGCCGCCACCATCGAAGGCCAGCTTCGGCTCACGTTCGAGCAGTTCACCGAGGATGGTGAGCAACGGATGCAGACGCTGCAGCGGCAGACGCAGGAGCTTGCCGCGATGGAGGACGGTGAGATGGGCCTCGGCGGTGATCTCCTGACTCAGCAAGGCCTGCACAGCCGCTGCCGACATCGCCTCGAGCGCCTGGATCAGCAGCGGCAACAAGGCGACACGCTGACCGCCGACATCGATGCGCAAGGACAGATCGAACCAGCCATCACCTTCCTCGCGTACTTCGCTCTCCCAGTCGTCGAGATCGATCTCGGTGAAATTCCAGGGAAAGTCGTCGTCGATATCGATGCGCCAGCCTTCCGCCAGGAGTTCCGGCAGACGCGCCAGGAAAGGTAGCCAGGACTCGATGTCGTCATGGCGCAGACCAAACTCGTAGCTGATCTCTTCCGGGCATTGCCAGCCGAGGGTGCGTAACATCGGCTGCAGGGGCATCAGACAGGACAGCAGCTGCTGCTCAGCCTGGCGCTGGCGCTCGATGAGCACACGGCGATCACTCAGGCGCAGGACGCTGCGCGCCTCGGTCGGCAGGGCAGGCACGCTGTGTCCGGCATAGATGAAGCACAGATGCGCCAGCAGGCGATCCCTGACGACACCCTGCCAGAGGCTGCGATGGCGATAGAGGCGCAACTGCGCGCGCGGCAACTCGCCGCGCACCCACTCCTGTTCGGTGAGCACCGCCGGTACGGCGATGCCCCAGGCCTGCAGACGCGGCCGCAGCTGCGGCAGCTCGGCCAGCAGTTCTTCCTCCTGCCAGACGCCGTGCGCGACGAGCTGATCCTGGGCATCGGCCGCCAGTGTGCTGTCCAGAATGCACAGGCTGGCGTCGCGCAGATCGAGCAACTGCACCGGCCGCGCACGCAGCAGCAGCTGCTCGCCGGTCACATGCGGCACGCCGAAGGACCAGTGTTCCTGCTCCTGCTGCCATGACCAGGTGACCTGGCGCGCAGCGGTGCGGTGCAGACGCAAAGCCCGCTCACCGACGAAACAGCGTTCACTGCGCAGCAGGTGCTCGAGCAGGACGGGCAGAGCCGGCGCCGACAGACGCAGGCAGGAGCGTTGATCGAGCTCCTGACGCAGCAGTGCGTCGATGTCGCGGTCGACCGCTGCGGTCAAGTGCTCGAGATAGGCCTCGGGATAGGCGCGCGTCCCGGCGCGCCCGCCCTGGCTGCCAGGATCGAGCTCGACACGCAGGATTTGCAGGCCAGGCTCACCCTCGCGTTCTCCGGGCAGCAGGCGATAGGCCGGTAGCGGCGTCGTCTGCACCGGCGGCGGTGGCGGCGGCAAAAGCTCCTGATCGAGGCCCTGCTCACGCTCCCAGGCCTCTTCGTCACGCCGATCCGCCATCAGCGACCAGAGCAGCGCTGCGACGTGTGGACAGCTGCCACCGAGCAGACAGCTGCAGGTCTCGGCCATGCGCAGGCGCTTGGCCTCACGGCGGATGGAAAGATCGACTTTGACGCTCTGGCCCTGGCCGAGCTTGAGGCGGGCACGCCAGCGCGTCGCCGTCTCATCGCCGCGTTCGAGTTCGATGAGCAGGCGCCCCTCGCGAAACAGACGCAAACCGGCATGCCGCTCCTGCGCGCCGAGCGTCGACAGGAGCTGGCTGAACTCGGCACTGGTGAGCATCGTCACGCTCTCAGCTCGGCTCGAGACGGGCGTATTGTGCGATCAACCATTTCGCCCCGAGCTCAGCGAAATTGACCTGGATGCGCTGCTGCGGCCCCTGCCCCTCATAGGCGAGGACGACACCTTCGCCCCAGCGCGGATGGCGCACACGCTGCCCGAGGGACAGACCACCGGCGCTCGCGGCACCGGCGGCGATCGCCGTCGCCACGCCACTGGGCGAGCTGCCGCCTGCGCGTACGAGCTCCAGCAGTTCGGTCGGAATCTCGGCAAGAAAGCGCGATGGCTGGGTGCTGCGCTCCTGACCATAGAGACGGCGCAGCTCGGCATAGCTCAGATGCAGATCGCGCATGGCGCGGGTGATGCCGACATAGCACAGGCGCCTCTCCTCCTCGAGCTGACCGGACTGCACCGCCATCTCATGCGGAAACAGGCCCTCTTCCAGACCGACGAGAAAAACGCGCGGAAACTCCAGCCCCTTGGCGGCATGCAGGGTCATCAGCTGCACGGCATCCTCGAACTCGCCGGCCTCGCGATCGCCGGCCTCAAGGGTGGCGTGATCGAGAAAAGCGGCGACGACATCATCCGCCGCTGCCGCAGCGCTGTCGAATTCGCGCGCTGCGCCGACCAGTTCCTGCAAGTTTTCGACGCGCGCCAGCCCCTTTTCGCCCTTTTCCTGGGCATGGTAGGCACGCAGACCAGAGACCTCGATGACATGCGCGAGCAGCTCGTGCAGGGGCAGCTCGCGCGTCGCCGCACTGAGCTCCTGCAGCAATTGCAGGTAAGTACGCAGGGCCGTGCTGGCGCGCGCCGGTAAGGCCCCTGACGCAGCGACCCGGACGGCCGCCTGTGATAGGGAGCAGGACTGCTGGCGCGCCTCGGCGCGGATGAGATCGAGGGTGCGCTCACCGAGGCCGCGCGGCGGCAGATTGACGATGCGTTCGAAAGACAGGTCGTCGTCGGGGTGGAGCATCTGGCGCAGATAAGCCATGGCATTGCGCACCTCGGCACGCTCGAAAAAGCGCAATCCGCCATGGATGCGATAGGGAATACCGGCGCGGATGAGCGCCTCCTCGAGGACGCGCGACTGGGCGTTGGAGCGATAGAGAATGGCGACCTCATCACGCCGTCGACCGTCGTCGATATGGCGCTGGATCTGGCCGGCGACGTAGATGGCTTCATCGAGATCGTTGAAAGCGCGGAACAGTTGCAAGGGCGCGCCATCGCTCCTCTGCGTCCATAGCTCCTTGCCCAGCCGCCCGGCATTGTGGGTGATGACGGCGTTGGCGGCGCGCAGGATGGGAGCCGTCGAACGATAGTTCTGCTCGAGACGGATGATGTCGGCGTCGGGGTACTGCTGGCGAAAATCACGGATATGATCGATGCAGGCGCCGCGCCAGCCATAGATGCTCTGATCATCGTCGCCGACGACGGTGAGCATGGCGCCACCACCGGCGAGCCAGCGCAGCCAGGCGTACTGGACACCATTGGTGTCCTGGAACTCATCGACCAGGATGTGCCGGAAGCGCTGCTGATAGTGCTGCAAGAGCGCCGCATCACCCTGCAAAAGCTCGCAGCAGCGTAGCAGGATCTCGGCGAAATCGATGACACCGGCACGCTGACAGGCCTGCTCATAGGCGAGATAGACGGCCTGCATGGTGCGTTGATAGGGATCACCGCCGACCGGTGGGCGTGGCCGCCGGCCCTGCTCCTTTTCGCCATTGATGAAGCTCGCCATCTGCTTCGCCGGCCAGCGCTCCTCATCGATCCCCTGCTCGCGCGCCACACGCTTGATCAGGCGCAGCTGGTCATCGGCGTCGAGAATCTGAAAAGAGGCCGGCAGGTGGGCGGCGGCGGCGTGGCGGCGCAGCAGGCGATGCGCCAAGCCATGAAAGGTGCCGACCCAGAGGCCTTCGACCGGCGTACCGAGCAGCTCTTCGAGGCGGCTGCGCAACTCCTGCGCGGCCTTGTTGGTGAAGGTGACCGCCAGCAGGCTGTGCGGCGACATGCCATGCTCATCGACGCACCAGGCCATGCGCCGCGTCAAGACCCGCGTCTTGCCTGAACCGGCACCGGCGAGGACCAGCAACTGCGGGGCGTCGCTGCTGACGGCCGCAGCCTGCGCATCATTGAGATCCTGCAACCCGAAAGAGCGAGAGGCCATGCACACGTCCCATCGACCATACAAAGGCGAGAGTATGCCAGAAGGCGCCGGGTAAAGGGACGCTGAACACGCATCAACATCGGCGTGGCGGCGCCGATGATCTGATAAGAGTTAACAAGCCCGGACGATTGTGATAGTTTGCCAAGTTAAGCATTATGCTCGTGTGGCCTAGGTCAAGGATGCCCTCCTCACTCTATAAAAATTCCAAGAGAAGTGGTATTTCTCGTCCTACGGCGAGGTTGCAGGATGTCCGAACAACAAGTCATCGTCAGCGATACATCCGGCTCAGGGGGAAGGGCCACCGACATGGAAAAGCCTTCACGTCTGCGCCAGGCCCTGGCGGCTCGACAAGTGCATCAG
Organism: Pseudomonadota bacterium; assembly: GCA_021833365.1. Classification (GTDB taxonomy): domain Bacteria; phylum Pseudomonadota; class Gammaproteobacteria; order Pseudomonadales; family Moraxellaceae; genus JAJZHK01. Next base: position 16,087 of record JAKBFV010000020.1, read on the forward strand.
GTGATGGGGCAGGCACCCTTTTTCATCATCGTTTCGGCGGCTTGCGCCCTCATCGCCACAGCCATCTACTGGAACCAGCCGCAGCCCGGGCATGTCCTGCTCCTGCTCTGGGACGGACTGTTCAGTGCCGCCACGCTGATGCGTTCGATCATGGTCATCGGCTACCGCATCGACCCCCGCAGCCACGGCACCCGCTTCTGGCATCACGCCATCTTCGTCAATGCCCTCGGCTTTGGCGCTCTGTGGGGCGGCGCCGGCATGGTCATCAATCCCTTTTTTCTCAGCCCCGGACACTCGGGCTTCGCCCACCACGCCCTCCTCGCCGCCCTGATCACCTGCCAGAACATCGCCGCCCTGGCCGCCTATGCCACCCATCTGCCGGCCTTTCTCGCTTACAGCCTGTTCAGTCTGCTGCCGGTCAGCATCAATCTGCTGGCCACCGGCGACCATCTCGCCCAGATCATGGGCATGATCGCCCTGCTCTTTCTCGGTGTGCTCATCTTCAGTGGCTATCAGATCCATCGCATGTCGCGGCACGCACACTGGCTGCAATCGAAAAACGAAGCCCTCATCCATGTCCTCGAGCACTCGAAAAAGGACATGCTCGACATGACCCAGAAGCTCGCCCTCGAGATCTACGAGCGCAGCAATGCCGAGACACGCCTGCAGGATATCAACGCCACGCTCGACAGCCAGGTGCGTGAGCGCACGCGCGCCCTGACCCGCCTCAACAGCGAGCTGCGCCGCGGCGAGCAACGCCTGACCCTGGCGATGAGCGCCGCCGGCCTCGGCATGTGGGACTGGCACATGCCGAGCGACGTCACCTACCACTCCAATTTTGAGCAATTGCTCGGCTTTTCCAATCACGAGCTGAAAAGCTTCATGGGCCACCTCAAGCCCCTCGTGCATGCTGACGATTACATGACGGTGAAGCGCGCCCTGGTGCTGCATATGCGCCACCCGGAGACGCCTTATCACGCCTGCTATCGCATGCGCCACCGCGACGGCCGCTGGATCTGGGTCGAGGACCACGGCCGCGTCATCAGCCATGAACATGGCAAACCGGCGCGCATGATCGGCGTGCGCCGCGACATCTCGGCACAGCGCGAGCAGGAGCAGGGTCTGCGTCTCGCCGCTTCAGTGTTCAGCTCGGCCGAGGAAGGCATCTTCGTGCTCGACAATCACTTCAACTATCTGACCGTCAACCCGCATTTCATGACCCTGACCGGCTACAGCGACAGCGAGCTGCTCGGTCATCGCTTCGACGATCCCGCCCTGCGTCTCAACGCCCGCCTCTTTTTCAGTCAGATCATCCAGACCCTGACCCAGGAAGGTTCCTGGGCCGGCGAATTCACCGACTATCGCAAGGACAGTACTTCGATCCGCCTGTGGATGCGCATCTCGGCGGTGCGCGATGAGCGCCAGCGCGTGACCCACTACGTCGGCCTGTTCACCGATGTCAGCAGCCGGCAGGAGGCCGAGGAACGCCTGAGCTATCTCAACAACTACGACAAGCTCACCGGTTTCGCCAATCGCAGCCTCTTCCGCGATCGCCTGCACGCCGCTCTGCAGCGCGCCCGCGAAGTCGCCTGCCGCGTCGCCCTGATCTTCATGGATCTCGACCGCTTCAAGCAGATCAACGACACCCTCGGCCACGAGGTCGGCGATGAGCTCCTGCGTCAGGTGGCAAAACGCATCAGCGACAGCAAGCTCGGCGCCTCGATGGACACGGTGGCACGCGTCGGCGGTGACGAGTTCACCCTGATCATCGAGAACTACGACGACCGCAGCGAACTCGAAGGCATCTGCGAACGCCTCATCGGCGAGATGAAACGCTCCTTCCGCATCGGCGAGCACGAGCTCCTGCTCGGCGCCTCGATCGGCATCAGTCTCTTTCCCGAGCATGGCCGCGATCTGCAGGTCCTGCTCAATCACGCCGACATCGCCATGCATCAGGCCAAACGTATCGGCGGCAACGCTTATCGCTTCTACACCGAGGATCTGCGCGCCACCTCACTCGAGCAGCTGACCCTCGAGACCTCGCTGCGCAAAGCCATCTTCCGTGAAGAGTTCGTCGTCCACTACCAACCCAAGATGTGCCTGAGCAGCGGCCGCATCGTCGGTGTCGAAGCCCTGGTCCGCTGGAATCATCCGACTATGGGCCTGCTGACGCCCGGCGAGTTTATCCCCCTCGCCGAGGAGTCCGGCCTGGTGTCGGCGATCTCCGAGCTGGTCCTCAACCGCGCCTGTGAGCAGGTGCAGTTCTGGCGTGAGGCTGGCCTCGGCGACATCCGCACCTCGGTCAACATCGCCGCGCACCAGCTGCGCAAGGGCGACCTCATCCAGATCATCGAGCGCACCGTCAACCGCTTTGGCATCGATCCCAGCCTGCTCGAACTCGAACTCACCGAATCGACCCTGATGGAGGACGCCGAGAGCAACCTCACGACCCTCAATGCCCTGCGTGACATGGGTATCCAGCTCTCCCTCGACGACTTTGGCACCGGCTATTCCTCCCTCGCCTATCTGAAGCGTTTTCCCATCGACGTCCTCAAGATCGATCAGGGCTTCATCCGCGACATCGGCAAAAGCCCTGACGACGAAGCGATCACTCGCGCCATCATCGCCATGGCGCACAGCCTCGGCATGAAAGTGGTGGCCGAAGGGGTGGAGACGGAAGCCGTCCTCGACTTCCTGCGCGCCGAAGGCTGCGACATGATCCAGGGCTATTTCATCAGCCGACCGATGCCCGAGGCACAGGTCTCCGAACTGCTCCTGCGTCAGGCCTGAAGCTGGTCGAGCCAGGCGCCAAGAGCCGCGGCGCAGGCCTGACGCAGGGCGGTGGCGTGCTGCGCGCTGGTATGGCGCAGATGCACGACGTCGATATGGGCCGCCGCCAGCTCGCAGGCGTGTCCGACGTACCAGGACTGCAGATGGTCGGCGTCGACCTCGGGATGGAACTGCAAGGCCAGGGTATGGCGGCCGCGGGCGAAGGCCTGCTCCGGGTAGCGTGGCGTCGCCGCCAGATGCCAGACTCCGGCCGGCCGCTCCCAGGTGTCGCCATGCCAGTGCAGCACCGGCACGTCCGGCGCCACCAGGGGGGCAAACCAGGGTGCATGCTGCAGGTCCTCCCCTGCCGTCAATGGTGCCCAGCCGAGTTCCTTGCCGGCCGCGCCGGGGTGGACTCGCGCACCGAGAGCGGCGGCGATGAGCTGAGCGCCGAGGCAGATGCCGAGCAGGGGGCGCTGCGCCTGCAGACGCCGGCGCAAGGCGGCGATCTCGGCGCTGAGAAAAGGATAACGCTGCTGCTCATAGACGCCGATAGGGCCACCCATGACCAGCCATAGACCGGGCTCTTCCGGCACCACATGGTCCCAGTCCAGCGTACAGACATCGTGCTGGCGCAGGGCGTAGCCGCGCTGCAGGAGAAGCTCGGCGAGGGTGCCAGCGTTCTCAAAGGCGACGTGGGTAAAAATATGGGCTACGGGCATGTCGTCCTCTCCTTGGGGCCTCCGACTCCAGCGCTTCAGGTGCGCTCACGCTCAGCGACGCGCAAGGCGCTCTCGATGCGCCGATCCGGCACCAGCCAGAGCAGGGCGACGGCGACGAAGAGCAGTTGCGCTGCCAGCGGTGCGACAGCGGCCAAGCCTAAGGCCAGTGTATAGCAAAACAGCGACAGTTTGCCCTTGCCATCAGCGCCGATGGCGCGGCGCAGCAGGGCGCCGCTGCCGTCCTGACGCATGATCAGGCGCTGCAACAGAAGATAGGCGAGGGCTGCCATGAGCAGAATGAGCCCATAGACGAAAGTCGGCAAGAAAGCGCTCGGATGCTCGCCCAGCCAGCGCGTCGCCCAGGGAATGAGGGACAGCCAGAAAAGCAGGTGCAGATTGGCCCAGAGGATGGCGCCGCTGATGCGCTGCAGGGTATGCACGAGATGGTGGTGATTGTTCCAGTAGATGGCGACATAGACAAAGCTGAGCAGATAGCCGAGAAAGGCCGGCAGCAGCGCCATCAGTGCCGACGCGCTGATGCCTGCCGGAACGTGCAGATCGAGCACCATGATGGTGATGATGATGGCGAGCACACCATCGCTGAATGCTTCCATCCGACCCTTGCCCATCGCCGCCTCCTTAAGCTCTGTATGCCGTCTGCCGCATGGTGACCGCGTCGCTGCGCCGGTGCAAGCGATGCTTGTCATCGGCGGCGCTTCGTGCGACGCTCATAAAAAAGTGATGCTCGCCATGTCCGATCCCAGCTTCTCGCCGGCGCAGCGCTGTGCCCGGCGCCTGGCACAAGCCCTGAGCACGACGGCCGCTCTCGCGCCGCTACCGCCCAGCGATCTCGCCGGCCTGAGTGCTGCCGCCGCCGATGCGATGCGACAACGCGAGCTGCAGGCGATCGACGCCTTGTTGCGCGAGATCGACCGCCTCTACCGTCAGCAGAGCTTCATCGATGAGCGCGGCCTGGTCGAGGATCTGTGTCAGATCGACACTCAGGACATCCCACGCGTCAGCGTCCTCGAGCCGCTCTACGACCAACCACAGCCGGCGCTCACCCAGCTGTCCCTGGCGCAGGGCTTGGATCTGATCGATGAAGAACGCCGCTATGCCCACCTCGGCCGGGCGCTGACTTGGCGGCGCTGCCTGATCAGCGCTTACCGTCTGCTGCTCAGCGAGAACCTGGCCGACTGCCATGAGCGTGCCCCCGATCCCGAGTGGCTGTCACGCTGGCGTCACGCCGCTGAGCGCAGCCGCCACGATGAACTGCAGGAGATGTGGGCACGCGTGCTCATCGCCGAAGTCTCCGGCCAGGAGCATTTCAGCTTCGCCGACCTGCACGCCCTGCAGCTGCTTTCGAGCAGCGACGTCGCCGCCTTGCGCCTGCTCGCGCGCTGCCTCCTGGCACCCGGCCTATGGCGCGACGCGCACGGCTATTTCCGCGACAGTGTGCACGGTCCCCTGCTGCTCGCCCTCGAGGAACAGGGCCTGCTGCTCGAGACCACGCGCCAGCCCATCGCCCTGAGTCAGACCGGCACGACCTGGCGCGGCGTCCTTTACTGCCGCGACAAGGCCCTGTTCATCAGCGCCACGCATCTCCCCGAACTGTACATCCAGCGCGTCAGTGCGCGCGCCCGCCGCCTCATGCAGCTATGGCCGGAGCATGCCGACACGGCTTATCTGTTCGCCCTCGGGCAGACCCTGAAAAACCAGGGTTGTGAAGTCGATCTCGGCGACTGCAGCGAGCAGGAACAGGGCTTGTTCATCGAGCGCACCAGCCTCTGAAGGCAGCGGCCAGGCATTGTCAGTCGCTCTCACCCTCTCTATGCTGCATGGGCAAAGGCGTCGATAGCGGCGTTGCGCCGACTAAGGAGCTCGTGATGACAGGAATCGTCTGGACGCGCCGCGCCGCCTGCTTGCTCGGCCTTGTCGCGTTGGCTGGACTGCTCGCCGCCTGCAACGGCAGCGATGTCGCCGCCGCCAGCGGCAGCAGCCATACCCTGCTCGACGCCCTGGCGCCGGAGGTGGCAAATGTCGACGCCGCCGGCCTGTCGCGCCTGGAGCTGGCCATGCCGCAGAGCGCTGCCTTGACGGGCTTGACCAGCATGCCGACCTGCGGTGTGCGCGTCGAGAAACTGCTCTATGCGACGATCGCCGCCGATGGTTCGCCGGCCACCGCCAGCGGCGCTCTCTTTCTGCCGAGCGGCAGCGCCGCCATCTGCCAGGGCAGCCGCCCCATCGTGCTCTACGCCCACGGCACCAGCAGCGATCGCGCCTATGACCTCAGCAACATCAACGACACCCAGCAGAGCGCGCACGCCGAGGCGATGCTGCTGGCCGCCCTGTTCGTCAGCCAGGGCTATATCGTCGTCGCCCCCAACTACGTCGGCTACGACAGCTCTGATCAAAGCGTCCACCCCTATCTGGTGGCACGACAGCAGTCCCAGGAGATGCTCGACGTCCTCACCGCCGCGCGCGAGGATCTGATGCGCCTGCACGATGCCGGTGTGCGTGATCGCGGCCAACTCTTCGTCACCGGCTATTCCGAAGGCGGCTACGTCGCCATGGCCACCCTGCACGCCCTCGATGCACGCGGCACGCCGGCCACCGCTGCGGCGCCGATGTCCGGTCCTTACGCCCTGGAGGCGTTCAGCGACAGCATGTTTCTCGGCCAGGTGACTCTCGGCGCCACCGTCTATACGCCGCTGATCACCGCCGCCTACGAGGCGATGACGCACGGTGCCATCGACACGGCGGCGATCTTCACCCCCACCTACGCCACCGGCATCGCCAGCCTGCTGCCGTCAAACACGCCCCTGTCCAGCCTCTTCGCCAGTGGTCGTCTCCCACAGAGTGCGCTCTTTCAGGCCAGCCCCACCGGCAACGCCAGCCTCGACGCCCTGTCGCCGCCGAGTCCCCTCTTCGCCTTCGGTTTCGCCAGCCAGGACTATCTGATCCGCACCGACTTCCGCGCCGCCTACGTCGCCGATGCGCAGGCGCATCCGGATGGGGCGGTGCCCGTCCTCAGCGCTGCCCCTTATCCAGCGGCAGCGCCGGCCAACCTCTTGCGCCAGACCTTCAAGGCCAATGACCTGCGCACCTATGTGCCGCGCTCACCCTTGCTGCTGTGCGGCGGCCACGCCGATCCGGAAGTGCCGTTCGCCGTCAATGCCCTGCCCATGATGCGCAGCCTCGATCTCGCCGCCACTGCGCCGGCGCATGCCCTCCTCGACATCGACGCGAGCAGCGGCGGCAGCGGCCTGCAAGGCCAGGGCTTCACACCGGTGCAGTGGTCACAGCTCCTGGCTCTGGCGCAGACGCCGAGGCAGGCCTACACGCAGGCGCAGGCGGCGCTAGCCGCGAGCCAGGGCGTGGTGGCAGCGATCGAGGCCTACCATAGCCAGGCGGCGCCTTATTGCGCGCTGGTGGCGCGCGGATTTTTTGATCTTTATGGCGGCACCTAAGTCTCTTCTAAGTGTCACCGGCTAAACTATCGCTGCCCTTATCTGCCCGCCGAGAGTCGAACTGCATGCGTTTAGGCGCTGGACTGATCGTCGCCACCTTGCTCGCCCTGAGCGCCTGCCAGACCTATCAGCGCGCGCCGCTGGCGACGCGAGCGGTCTATGCGCGTCTGCAGGTACAGGCGAGCAGCCTGGCCGGACAGAAGTTGCCGCCCCACCCCATCCGCGCAGGCCAGGCCCTCGACCTGAGCACCCTCGAACTGCTGGCGGTGTGCAACAACCCGCAGCTGCGTCAGGAAGCGGCGGCGCATGATCTCGCCATGGCGCAGTCGATCGCTGCCGGCTATCTGCCGGATCCGGTCTACGGCTACAACCATGATCATCCACAAAGCGGCCCCGACAGCCTCAACGCGCATGTGCAGAGTCTCGACATCGACCTCGCCAGCCTCCTCGGCCACGGCCTGGCGCGCCGTGCCAGCGCCGCGCAGCAGCGGCAGGTGGATCTCGCCCTGCTCTGGCAGGAATGGCAGCTCATCGCCCAGGTCCGTCAGCTCGCCTATGCCCTGCGTCAGGATGAGCGCATCGCCGCCCTGCAGGAACAGCGCTATCACCTGCTCGCCGTCCTCGCTGCGCAGGAGCAGGAGGCCCTGCAGCGCCAGCTCCTGGCACGGACACGTTGGCAGCAGGATGCGGCGGCGGCGACGGTGGCAGAGCAGGACTGGCTGACCGCCAGGCAGCAGGTTCGCCGCGATCAGCAGGAGCTGGTGGCAGATCTCGGACTGCCGGCGGCGACGGTGCTGACGCTGGCGCCGCTAGCGTCGCCCACCCTCCCGACGACCACCCCTGATCTGCGCCGTCGCCCCGATCTCCTCGCCCTGCACGCCGCCTGGGAGAGCGAGGATCTCGGCTATCGTCAGGCCTTGCTGCGCCAGTTTCCGGTGCTCGACGTCGGCATCGACCAGACGACGGACAATACCGGCACCAGCAGTCTCGGCTTCGGCTTTCGTCTACCCCTGCCGGTGTTCAACGGCAACCGCCCGGCGATCAGCATCGCCCAGGCCAGCCGTCGCCAGATCGCGGCGCTCTACCAGGAGCGTTTGACGCAAGGCTATGTCCAGGTCGAAAATCTGCGCCAGCGTATCGCCAGCGCGCAGGTGCAGGAGAATCTGGCACAGACCCATCTGCAGCAACTCGACGCCGGCCTGCACCAGGGTCAGGATCTGCTCGCCGAGCATAGGCTGGCTCTCGCCACCTACACCGGCATGGCGGTGCAGGTGACCGAACAGCGCATCGATCGTGAGCAGCGTCGTTACTGGCGCGAACAACAAGAACTGAGCCTGATGTCCCTGCTGGGCGTCGTGCCGAACTGGGAGCATCCTGAACATGACTAGAACCTTGTCCGTGCTCGCTCTTGGCCTCTGTCTCAGTGCCCGCGCCGATCTGGCGCCGATCGCCGATGTGCAGACGCAGCTCCTCGCGCGCCATACCATGAACTCCGTCCTCGAATGCTTCGGCAGCGTCGTCGTCACGCCGGCCGCCATCGATCACCTCAACGTCCTCTTCGCCGCCCACGTCGACAGCCTCGCCGTGCAGAAGGGCGAGCACGTCGTCAAGGGCCAGAAACTCATCGACCTGAGCCCCGACCCAGGGGTGGTGCAGTCTTATGTGCAGGCCAAGAATCAGCGGGTACTGGCCAGCCAGAATCTCGTCCAACAAAAGCAATTGCTCGCCGCCCAATTGGCGACGCAAGCGAGCGTCGACGCCGCCGGCAAAGCCCTCAAGGACGCCGAGCTGGCGCTGCAGACCCTGCACGATGAAGGGGCCGACCAGAGCAGCCTGAGCCTGAGCGCGCCGTTCAGCGGCAACATCGAACAGGTTGCGGTGGCGGTCGGCGATCACGTCGCGGCGGCGGCGACCCTGCTGTCGCTGGCCATGGACGAGCGCCTGCAGGCGCAGCTGCAGATCGACCCCCAGGACGCACAACGCCTGCGTCCCGGCATGAGCGTGCATCTCGGCGACGTCTTCTCGGCACATGACCAGGAGAGCGGCAGCATCGACAACATCGCCCGCCAGGTCGATGCCAGCACACACAAGCTCAGCGTCAGTGTGCGCCTCAACAACACCCATTTCCTGGCCGGCACGCCGGTACGCGCGCACGTCATCCTGAGCAGCGACAGCCTGCTCGCTGTACCGCGCGCCGCCATCCTCAATGACACGCAGGGAAGTTTCATCTACGTCGTCGACCAGATGCACGCGCATCGCATCGCCGTGCAGGCCGGCCGCGAGAGCAATGGCTGGGTCAGCGTCAGCGGCCCCCTCACCCCTGGCATGCACGTGGTGATCCTCGGCAATTATGAATTGCAGGAAGGCATGGCGACGCGCGAGACCCTGCTGCCATGACCGAACCTGGAATGGACTGGCTGCCGCGACACCGACGTTCCCTGCTCTTCTGCCTGCTGCTGCTCATCGCCGGTGGTATCGCCAGCTATTTTGCTCTGCCAGTATCGCTCTTTCCCGATGTCGCTTTTCCGCGCATCGCAGTCAGCCTCGATGCCGGTGATCGACCTGCCGAGCTCATGCTGCAACAGGTCACACAACCGGTCGAGGAGGCCCTGCGCCAGCTGCCCGGCATCCGCCAGATCCGCTCGACGACCAGTCGCGGCAGCGCCGAGATCGCCATCGACTTCGCCTGGGGACGTGACATGAGCGTCGCCCTGCTGCAGGTCGATACCGCTCTCGATCGCATGCTGCCAGGCCTGCCGCCGGGTACACGCATCGACAGCCATCGCATGGATCCGACGCGCTTTCCCGTCCTCGCCTTCAGCCTGCGCTCGGCGACCCTCGATGCCAGCAGTCTGCGCGACCTCGCCCTCTATCAACTGCGCCCGCTGCTGGTCGGTATCACCGGCGTCGCCCGCGTCGGAGTCCAGGGTGGAGCGACCGCCGAGTATCAGGTCAACCTCGATCCCGCCCGCCTGCAAGCCCTCGGCCTGCGCCCCGGACAGATCGTGCAGCAGCTGCGCGCACAGAACGTCTACCAGGCGGTCGGTCGTTTCGAGGATCACTACAAACTCTATCTGACGGTCATCGATCAGCGCGCGCACAGCCTCGACACCCTGCGCCGCCTCATCGTCGCCACCATCGCCGGTCAGCCGGTGCATCTGGCTGACGTCGCCAGCGTCGCCATCGGTCCGGCCCCACAGTGGCAGCGCGTCAGTGCTGATGGCCAGGAGGCGGTGCTGCTGCAGATCTACCAGCAGCCCAATGCCAACAGCGTGCGCATGGTGCATGATGTCGACGCCGCCCTCGCTGCCTATCGCCGACAACTGCCCGCCGGCGTCATCCTCGGGCGCTGGTATGACCAGAGCAAACTGGTGCTCGGCGCCGCCAACAGCGTGCGCGACGCCATGCTCCTCGGCACCTTGCTGGCAGCCCTCGTCCTGCTATTTTTTCTGCGCAATCTCAAAGTCACCCTGATCGCCGTGCTGGTGGTGCCGGCGACCCTGGCGACGACCTTGCTGCTCATGCATGCGCTCGGCATGAGCCTCAACATCATGACCTTGGGCGGCATGGCGGCGGCGGTGGGTCTGATCATCGATGACGCCATCGTCATGGTCGAGCATATCCTGCGCCGTCTGCGCGACGGACAGTCGCCGGCATCACAGCGCGTTCTCACCGCCGCCCGAGAACTGCTCTCACCCTTGCTGGGATCGAGCGCCGCCACCTTGGTCATCTTTTTGCCTCTGGCCTTCCTTTCCGGCGTCACCGGTGCTTTCTTCAAAGCCCTGGCGACGACCATGAGCATGGCCCTGGTGGTGTCGTTTTTTCTCAGCTGGCTGGTCATCCCTCTGCTCGCCGAGCGCTTCCTCAAGGCCAGCGACGATGCCCCACCGGCGCCCTGGCTGCTGCGCCTGCAGGCTGGCTATGCCCGCCTTCTCGCCTTTCTGCTGCACCGTCCGCTTTACCTCCTGGTTCTCCTCCTGCCTCTGTGCCTCGGCGGCTGGACGGCTTACCGACAGATCGGCTCCGGCTTCATGCCGGTGATGGACGAGGGCGGCTTCACCCTCGACTATCGCTCGCCACCGGGGACCTCGCTGAGCGAGACCGATCGCCTGGTGCGGCAGATGGAGGCCATCATCCGCGCCAATCCCAACGTCGCCAGCTATTCGCGGCGTACCGGTGCACAGCTCGGTGGCTGGCTGACCGAGGCCAATGAAGGCGATCTTTTCATCCGCCTCAAGGATGGCCGGCGCGCACCGGTCGATGCGGTGATGGACGACCTGCGCACCCAGATCGCCACCCACGTTCCCGGCCTCGACGTCGAGATGGCGCAGCTGATGGAAGACCTCATCGGCGATCTCACCGCCGTACCCCAGCCGGTCGAGGTGCGCATCTTTGCCAGCGACCCACAGATCCTGGAGCGTCAGGCGCGACGCGTCGCGCACGCTCTCGGCGCCATTCGCGGCCTCGTCGATCTGCGCGATGGCATCACCCCAGCCGGTGATTCGATGCGGCTGGTCATCGACCCGGCGCAGGCCAGCTTCTATGGCCTGAACGCCCAGGACATCAGCGATCAGGTCAGCCTCGCTCTGCAGGGCGTCAGTGCCGGCCACATACCGGATCGCTACCGCCCCTGGAACATCCGTGTCTGGCAGCGGCGGACACCGAGCTTGAATGAGGACACTCTCGCCGCCCTCCTCCTGCGCAATGCCCAAGGCCAGCTCATCCCCCTGCGCCTCGTCGCGCATCTGCAGGCGACGACCGGGGAGCCACAGATCGACCGCGACAATCTGGCACGCATGCTGGCGGTAACGGCGCGCATCAGTGGCCGTGATCTCGGTTCGAGCGTCGCCGATGTGCGCAAGACCTTGCGCACCCTGCCCTGGCCACGCGCCTGCTACTACCGTCTCGGCGGTCTCTATGCCGAACAGCAGCAGGCCTTCAATGGTCTGCTCATCGTCCTGCTGGCGGCCATCGCCCTGGTTTTTCTGCTCCTTCTTTTCCTCTACGAGAGCTTGCGCAGCGCCCTCGCCCTGCTCAGTCTGCCGCTTTTCTCTCTCGCCGCCGTCTTCATCGGCCTGCGTCTTGGCGGCGCCGAGCTCGACATCGCCTCGATGATGGGCATGACCATGGTCGTCGGCATCGTCACCGAGGTCGGCATCTTCTATTTCAGCGAACTGGCGCAGTGGTCGCTCGACCTGCCCCTGTCCGAGCGTCTCGTACTGGCTGGTCGCCACCGCTTGCTGCCCATCACCATGACCACGCTCGCCGCCATTCTCACCCTCCTGCCTCTCGCCCTCGCCTGGGGACAGGGCGCCGCCATGCAGCAGGCGCTGGCTATCGCCATCATCAGCGGCCTGTGCGTACAGCTGCCTTTGGTCCTGCTGGTGATGCCGGTGCTGTACGCGCGTCTGCAGGCTTTCGGGAGGTGATATGGCGATTCTTCTCGTCGAAGATGATGTGATGCTGGCGCGCGCCCTCAGCGAGAGCCTCTCCGATGCCGGCTACGTCGTCGACCAGGTCGGTCATTGCCGCGCCGCCTTGCAGCACCTGCAGACCCAGGTCTACGAGGCCATGCTGCTCGACCTCGGTTTGCCCGATGGTGACGGTTGCCACCTGCTACAGCAGCTGCGCGAGCGCGGTCAGCCCCTGCCGGTGCTGGCGATTTCGGCACGCGGCGCCATCGACACGCGCGTCGCCGTCCTCGACAGCGGCGCCGATGATTACCTGGCCAAGCCTTTCTCGGTGCAGGAGCTGCTCCTGCGTCTGCAGTCGGTGCTGCGCCGTTCACAGACCGCCGGCGAACGCTCGCTGGTGGTCGGCAAGCTGCGCCTGCATCTGCAGCACGGCCTGCTCGAGCAGGAGGGGCAGCGTCTGCGCCTGACGCCGCGCGAAGCGGAAATGCTCGCCCTGCTCATGGAAAAACCCGGTCAGATCATCACCCGCCAGGAGATCCGCCAGCGCCTCTATGGTGAAAGCGCATCGGTCGACAGCAACGTCATCGACGTGCTCATGCACGGCCTGCGCCGCAAACTCAGCCCTGGCACCCTGACGACGGTGCGTGGCGTCGGCTGGTCGCTGCCATGCCCGTGATGGACTCCCTGCGCGGTCGCCTCAGCGTCTGGCTCGGGGCACTCATCCTCGGCGTCGGCACGATCACCGTCGCCCTGTCGTTCTGGGTCATCCATGTTCAGGCCGAGACCGCCCAGGACGATGCCCTGCAGCTCATCGCCGACCTCCTCGACAAGGATGACTTTCATGCGCACACGCCGACCCTGCTGGTCAGCCGCCAGCGCCTCGCCAATGTCATCGCCTGCCACCTGCCCAACGACTGCCTGCTGCATCTGCCGGCCGGCTTTCCCGAAGGCTTTCATACCCTGCGCCTGCCGCAGGCGAGCTGGCGTGTCTATCTCAGTCATCGTGATCATACCCACCTCCTCGTCGCACAACAGACGGCCCTGCGCGATGAGCTGACCCTGAGCGCCGGCCTCGGCACCTTGCTGCCCCTGGCCCTGCTCATCCCGGCGCTGGCGGTGCTGGCGGCGGTGGTGGTGCGTCGACAGCTGCGCCCCCTGCAGACCCTCGGTGAAAGCATGCGCAGCGCCCGCGAGGTGCCGGAGCGCCTGCCGGACATCGATGCACCGCTCGAGCTGCGGCCCTTTCTCGCCGCGATGAATGAGCTGCTGCTGCGCGAGCACGCCTGGAAACTGGTGCAGGAACGTTTCATCGCCATGGCGGCGCACGAGATGCGCACGCCGCTGGCGGCGCTCGCCCTGCAGACCGACAACCTCGGCAACGCCCGCGATGAGGAGCAGTTCGAGACCCGCCTGCAGAGCCTGCGCGCCGGCCTGCGTCGCGCCCAGCACGGTGCCGAACAGTTGCTGGCCTTGTCGCGCCAGCAGACCGGCGACCTGCATCCGCAGAATCTGTCGGTGCCGGAGCTGGTGCACGAGATCCTGCAGGGCCTGCTGCCGGTGGCGGAGGCACACGCCATCGCCCTGGCCCTGGAAAGCGACGTCGGTGCCTGCATCCTGCGCACCGATCGCCTGTCCCTGCAGGTGCTATTGCGCAATGTCCTCGACAATGCCATTCGCTACAGTCCGCGTGGCAGCGAGGTCGTGCTCAGTCTCAGCCACGCCGATGGCTTTCTCTGCTTCAGTGTCCTCGATCACGGCCCTGGCATCACCGAGGCTTATCGTGAACAGGTCTTCTCGCCCTTCTTTCGCATCCCCGGTAGTCCCGGCCCCGGCTCCGGCCTCGGCCTGTGCATCGTCGCCGACGCCGCACGCCGCCTCGGCGGCCAGATCGAGCTGCGTCAGCGCCAGCCCGGCCCCGGTCTCATCTTCATCTATCGCCAGCCTCTGCCCGGCAAGCCCCCTTCCAGGCTATGATGGCGGTTTGCCATGGAGGCTCGCTGCGATGTTACGCCGTCTATCGTTCATCCTGCTCTGCGGATTCGCCATCCTCGGCCTCGGCCGCCTCGCCACTGCGCGCGGTGAGGCGATCAACGCCGTCTGGCTGCTGACGACGGCGATCGCCGTCTACACCATCGCCTACCGTTACTACGGTCGCTGGATCGCACAGCGCGTGCTCGTCTGCGACGATCAGCGGCGCACTCCCGCCTATCGCCATGAAGATGGCCTCGACTATGTGCCGACCACACCGGGCGTGCTCTTTGGTCACCACTTCGCCGCCATCGCCGGCGCCGGTCCACTCATCGGTCCGGTGCTGGCGGCACAGCTCGGTTATCTACCTGGCACCTTGTGGATACTCGCCGGCGTCGTCTTCGGCGGCGCCGTGCAGGACATGCTCATCCTTTTCTTTTCGGTGCGCCGCAATGGTCGTTCTCTCGGCGAGATCATCCATAGCGAGATCGGCCGTGGCGCCGGCCTGATCGCCAGCCTCGGCATACTCGCCATCAGCGTCATCCTGCTCGCCGTCCTCGCCCTGGTCGTAGTCCAGGCGGTCGCCGCTTCACCGTGGAGCGCCTTCACCCTGGCAGCGACCGTGCCGATCGCTCTGTTCATGGGGGTCTATCTACGCTGGCTGCGCCCAGGCCGGGTGCTCGAAGCCTCGCTGCTCGGTCTGAGCCTGCTCCTGCTCGCCATCGCCGGCGGTGCGAAAGTCGCGGCTTCCGCCAAGCTCGCTGCCCTGTTCACCCTGTCCGCCAGCCATCTCGCCTGGCTGCTCATGGCTTACGCCGCCATCGCCTCGATCCTGCCGGTCTGGCTGCTGCTGGCGCCGCGCGACTACCTCAGCACCTTTCTCAAGCTCGGCACGCTGATCGCCCTCGCCGGCGGCATCCTCATCACCCATCCCTTGCTGCGCATGCCGGCACTGACCCGCTTCATCGACGGCCATGGCCCGGTCTTCGCGGGCAGCGTTTTCCCCTTTTTGTTCATCACCATCGCCTGCGGCGCCGTCAGTGGCTTTCATGCCCTGGTCGCCTCGGGCACGACGCCGAAGATGCTGCAGAAGGAGTCACAGGTCCTGCCCATAGGCTACGGCGCCATGCTCTGTGAATCGGCGGTGGCGATCATGGCGATGATCGCGGCCAGCGTCATCGATCCTGGGGTCTACTTCGCCATGAATGCGCCCACCGCCATCCTCGGCCATGACTTGGCGCATGCCAGCAGCGTCATCCAGCACTGGGGCTTCGCGCTGCAGCCCGCTCAGCTCAGCGCCCTCGCCGCGCAGATGGGCGAGCCATCCCTGCTCGCCCGTGTCGGCGGCGCCCCGACCCTGGCGGTCGGTCTCGCCACCCTGCTCAGCGGCGTCACCGGCGCCTCTTTGAGCGCGTTCTGGTATCACTTCGCCATTCTCTTCGAGGCCCTGTTCATCCTCACCACCGTCGATGCCGGCACGCGCGTCGGGCGTTTTCTGCTACAGGATCTGCTCGGCCATCTGCATCCGGCGCTGGCACGCACGCGTTCCTGGCCGGCGAACATCCTCGCCAGCCTGCTCTTCGTCGCCGCCTGGGGCTATTTTCTGCTCGTCGGTGTGGGTGATCCTCTCGGCGGCATCCACACCCTCTGGCCCCTGTTCGGCATCGCCAATCAGATGCTGGCCGGCATGGCCCTGCTGCTCGCCTGCGTCATTCTGGTGCGCATGCGCGCGCAGGCCTACCTCTGGGTGAGCGCCCTGCCTGCCCTGTGGATCCTCCTCAGTACCCTCACCGCCGCCTACGACAAGCTCGCCGCCCGCGATCCTCTGATCGGCTTTCTGGCACACGCTGAGCGCCTGCAGAGGGCTCTCGCGCAAGGCCACCTGCTGGCACCGGCGACGACGCTGGCACAGATGCAGCAGATGCTGTTCAACGATCGCCTCGACAGTCTGCTCTGCCTCGCCCTCGCCTTGCTCCTGCTCGCCATGTGCCTGTTCGCTGTTACCACCCTGCGCCGTGCCTGGCGCCTACCCAAGGTCAGCACCGTGGAGAATGACGATGTCTCCGTCGCCTTCCTGGATTGAGTCGTGGCAGCGCTGGCTGTGCATCGTCGTCGGCCACGGTGACTATGCCGCCTACCAGCGCACCTGGCGCCGTCATGCGCACACGCCCATGCTCGACGAGGCGGCTTTTTTGCGTGCCCGCCAGGAAGCCCGCTACGGCAGCGGAAAGATCAAGCGTTGTCCGTGTTGAGGCGCCGGGCCCGCACTGGACCCGGCGAACAGCCGGCTCAGGCCTGGGCCGGCGGATTGATGGTGATGACGACGCGGCGATTCTGCGCCCGCCCTTCCGCCGTCGCATTGCTGGCGATCGGCGCGGCTTCGCCATAGCCGACAGCACCGACGCGCGCCGGTGCCACACCGCGACCGACCAGGTAAGCCGCCACCGAATTGGCGCGTTGCTGTGACAAGGCGAGATTGCTCTGCGGACGACCGACGTTGTCGGTGTAGCCGGCGACCGTGATGCGGGTCTTGTCGTATTCACGCAGAACCTGCGCCACCGCATCGAGCACCGGATAGGAGCTCGCTGCCACCGCGCTCTGTCCAGACGGGAAGGTGATATTGCCGGGCATAATCAGGGTGATGACACCGGTCTGCGGATCTTTCTGCACCTGCACACCGACACCGGCCAGCTGCTGACGCAGCTTGGCATTTTGTGCATCCATGTAGGCACCGACCCCCGCTCCGGCGGCGCCGAAGGCAGCGGCACCGATGAGAGCGCGTTTTTCACGATCATGGCTATTCTTGCCGGTGGCAGCGCCGAGAACGGCGCCGGCCAAAGCGCCGGCCGTCGCTCCCCAGGTGGTGTCCGAGGTTTGTTTTTGACCGGTATAGGGATTGATGCTCTGGCATCCCCCCAAACCTAATGCCACAGCGACGGTTGCAATGACGACTGCACGCACGATGATCTCCTTAGCATCGATGACTGACCCGCCTTTATATCAAAATACCGGACGCCGACGCCAGCATCGAGCGAGGCGCCTCGCCAGACGGTGGTCACCGGTGTAGCATGACGGCATGAATCCTTCCGTCGACACCACCCGTCTCAGCCTCGCCCTGTTTCTGGTCGGCTTCGTCACCTTTGCCCTGCTCTACGACGTGCAGCCCCTGCTCCCCCTGATCACGCACAGCTACGGTCGCACGGCGCGCGCCGGCGCCTGGGTGATGGCCCTGAGCACGGCCGGTATGGCGGTCAGCATCATGGCGGTCAATCTCCTGGCGACGCCACGGTCGCGCCGCTTCATCCTCTTCAGTGGCCTGCTCAGCGCCGCCTTGCTCAGCCTGCTCATGGCCTGGGTGCACAGCTTCAAGCTGCTGCTGATGACGCGCGCCCTCATCGGCCTTGCTCTCGGCGCCATTCCCGTGCTGGCTATGGCCGAACTCGGTGATGCCATCGCCCCGGATCGTCTCGGTCGTGCCGTCGGTGTCTACGTCAGCGGCACCGCCCTCGGCGGCATGTCGGGGCGTCTCGCCGCCAGCCTGCTGGTCATGCAGCAGGGCTGGCAGAATAGCCTGTTCCTGCTCGGCCTCGCCGGACTGTTCATGGCCTACGCCGCCGCCACGCTGTGGCCACGTTCGATCCTGCCGTCAGGGGTGTCGGTGCCACCGCCTTTGGCCGAGCATCTGCGCATCTGGCGGATGCTGTGGCGCCAGCGCCTCATCCGCCACTATGACCTGATCGCCTTGTTGCTCATGGGCTGCTTCATCACCGCCTACAATGGCGTCGCCTACCATCTTCTGCACACCCCCTCCCCGGCCGCCGCCCGGCGCCTTGGCATGCTCTACAGCGTCTACCTGGTCGGGGTCATCGCTTCCATGCTCGCCGGTCGCGCCGCCGATCGCTGGGGCGACCGGCGCAGCCTGCTGACCGCGACGGCTCTCCTCGTCGCCGGTCTGGTCATCGATCTCCTGCCCAATCTCGCCGCCTTGATCGTCGGCATGGCCCTGGTCACTTTTGCCTTCTTCGCCGGTCACGCCGTCGCCAGCACCGCCGTCGCACGTCGGGCGCGCCCGCATGCCGCCCACGCTGCCGCTCTCTATCTCCTTTTTTACTATGGTGGCTCCAGCCTCATCAGCGTGCTCGGTGGCGCCATCTGGGATCGTGGCGCCTGGACCGGGCTCATCTTTTTTCTCATCGTTCTCGCCTTGCTCGCCTTCGCCCTGGCGACGACGCGCTCACCGCCTCTTGCTCTGTCGCCGCAGCTGGCGCATGATCCTGAGCAGGGAAAAACGGCCGAGCGTGCGCATGAGTGACGACAAGACCTATCAACCAGAAGCGATCTGGCGCTGGAAGCAGGATCAAACCGGCGCCTTCGCCCATATCAACCGCCCCACCGCCGGTGCCCGCGAATCGCGCACCCTGCCGGTCGGCGCGCACGCTCTGCAGTTCTATTCGCTGGCGACACCGAATGGTGTGAAGGTCAGCGTCATGCTCGAAGAGCTGCTCGAGCTCGGTCACGCCGCCGACTACGACGCCTGGCCCGTCGATATCCGCAGCGGCGAACAATTTGGCAGCGACTTCGTCGCCATCAATCCCAATTCGAAGATTCCGGCGCTGCTCGATCGCAGCTTCTCGCCGCCGCTGCGCCTTTTCGAGTCCGGCGCCATCCTGCTCTATCTGGCGGAAAAGTTCGCAGCTTTCCTGCCGACCTCACCGCATGAGCGCGCCGAGTGCCTGTCCTGGCTGTTCTGGCAGATGGGCAGTGCGCCTTTTCTCGGTGGTGGCTTCGGTCACTTCTACGTCTATGCGCCGATCAAGATCGAGTACGCCATCGATCGCTACGCCATGGAGAGCAAGCGCCAGCTCGACGTCCTCGACCAGCGTCTGCGCCAGTCAGCCTGGCTGGCCGGCGACAGCTACAGCATCGCCGACATCGCCGTCTGGCCGTGGTATGGCTGTCTGGTGCTCGGCGAACTCTACGGCGCCGGTGAATTTCTGCAGGTGCAGACCTACACGCATGTGCGTGCCTGGGCCGAGAAGATCGCCGCCCGCCCGGCCGTGCAGCGTGGCCGCCGGGTGAACAAGACCTGGGGCGACGACGCCCTGCCAGAACGCCATCAGGCCAGTGATTTTACGAGGACCGCGATATGATGACTCTGTATGACTTTGCCATGGCGCCGAATCCGCGCCGGGCGCGCATCCTGCTGGCAGAAAAAGGCGTTGCCGTGCAGCGGCAGAATGTCGATCTGCGTGCCGGCGAGCAGTTCTCCGCCGACTTTCGTCTCATCAATCCCGCCTGCACCGTGCCGGTGCTGCGCACCGAGGACGGTGAGCTCCTGCGTGACAACGCCGCCATCGCCGCCTATCTCGAAGAGCGCTTCCCACAACCGCCCTTGCTCGGCCACTCGGCCTGGGATAAGGCGCAGGTGGCGAGCTGGAACTGGCGCGCCGAATTCGAAGGCTTGATGGCGGTGGCCGAGGCCTTTCGCAACAGCTCGCCGGCCATGGTCGACCGCGCCCTGCCCGGCCTGCGCCCCTACGCCCAGATCCCTGCCCTCGCCACACGTGGTCTGGAGCGCATCGCCGTCTTCTTCGACACCCTCGATGAGCGTCTGCGCGACCACCCTTTCCTGGCCGGAGAACACTTCAGCATCGCCGACATCACCGCTCTGGTCAGTGTCGATTTTGCCCGTGTCGTCGCTTGTC
>JAKBFV010000093.1 GCA_021833365.1 Pseudomonadota bacterium
GCAGGAAAAAACCTTTCAGTCAAAAATTCTATCGATTAAATTTACTCCAGCCAGCCACTACAAGCATAGTGCTATGGGAAAAACAGTGCATTTTGATGTCCTTATGTACAAAAAGCATACAGGGGCGAGTGGCGACTTTAGCAAAGCTCATTCTCCTGTGTCATTTTTTGCGTTGAATCCGGGGGGGCGAGCGTGAGATCGTTTCGGCCTCTGGGCAGACTGGCGCTTGGGGTCACTATTGCCGTGCCGGCGGCACGCGGTGTCTACCTGCTGTTCATACTCAGCCTGGCGCGCGTCTATGGTGCCAGTGGTCTTGCGGATGGGGCTTTTTTCGTCGCTGGGGTCTTTGCCCTGGTGACGTCAGCGGTGGCCAGTCTCAGTGAAGCTGTGCTGATTCCGGCACTTTATCGCGCTGCAGCATCGGGAAGTGATGCCGCCTTGCTGCGCTACATGCGCCGCTATTTATGGCTGACAACGGTATTGGCGAGTGCTCTGGCGCTGTTATGGCTGCATGGCCGCTGGCCGAGTATGCCGAGGGATCTCTCAGCGCTGTGTCTGATGCCCATGATGGCGGCATCGACGGCCATCAACGTCGCACGTCTGGTGAGTCAGGGACGTCTTCTGAGTTCACAGATGGGGCATGGGTTGGCCGGCATCGTCGTCGTGCCGGCTGTCTACGTCTGGACCGCAAGTCAGACGCATATCGTCGTGCTGCTTCTGGGTTATGAGGCGCTGCGCTGGCTGATGACCGTGATCATGGCACAGAGGACTTATTTGGGCACGGCGATAGCAGTGGTGTCAGCATCACAACGCCAACAGCTCTGGCAAGCTGCATTGGGACAGTTGGGCAGCTATGTCGTCAGTGCCTTGCCGCCGGTGATCGGTCTGTATCTGGCGCGTGGCATGGGGCATGGCGTGGTCAGCATGCTGGAATACATCAACCGTCTGTGGAGTGCCGGCACCCTCATTTTTGTCGGTTATCTCCTCTATATTTTCAATCGCTTCAATCAGATCAGGGAAGAGGCGGGCGATGCCGCCTATGTTCAGCGCAGCGTATGGCGGATGTTCTGGTTCAGCCTGTGCGCCATACCTCTGGCGATTGCAGCTTGTGCGGTGTTGGCACACGTCTGGTTCAGTCGAGCGACATGGTCGAGTGTACAGTTACAGGTCTGGATAGAAAGTGCCGCCCTCTGTTTTCTCGCCCTGCCGGCCTATCTGGTGGGCATGATCTATGTGCGTTGGGCCAATTCCGCGCTACAGGTCAGAGCCATTTTTGCGGCGGTCAGCGCCTATCTGGTGGCCTATCTCCTGACGGTGTCTTGGACGTATAGGATAGGGCTGCCCGGGTTGGTCATGGCCTTTGTCATCGGCCAATATGCACAGCTTTGGGTCTTGTCACGATGTGTGCAATTGACGCCCAAGGCGGTGCAGTCTTAACCCAAAGAAGCTGCTGCAGCGGTTGTTTTGCCGCGGATGAAAAAGCCACCGCCATCGGGTAAAGCCAGCATTTTTTCTGGTTTGTCATGAAGAAAATCATCGATCGCTTGCGTCGCACCTGGGCAGGTTGAGCAGCCATAGTCATCGCAGACGAGAATGGCGCCTGCTGGCATGCGCGGATAGAAGAAGCGAATACTATCCAGCGTCGGTTGGTGCAGGTCGACATCGATGTGCACAAAAGCGAACTGGTGCTCGGCAACCTCGGAAAAGCGGCTCGGTATCCATCCGCGCATGAGCTGTACATTGCCCAGAGGGGTGAGATTTCTGGCGACGATGGCTTCCGTCACGGAAAGATCGCCGGACGTCCAATGCTGACCGTCCACGGTATCGGGTTGCGAGAGGCCAGCAAAAGAATCGAAAGCATAGTGCATTCTTTCGATGGCAGAGCTGCGATTGGCGCACAAGATGAGATGCGAGCTGGCACCTTTGAAGACGCCACACTCGGCGGTATCACCGGGAATAGCCTCGATCAGACGTAGGAGCTGATGGAGCATCCAGCGGCGATCGGTGTTGAGTCGATGCAGTTCATCATAACGCGATAGATACTGGGTAAAATCGTCATTGTCCCACCAATCCAGTTGTATCCACTTGAAGCGATAGCGCGGCAGGATGAGGCGACCGATCTGGCGGAGCAGCCAAAGTGGTATGAGTTCGCGTTCAGTGATGAAGACTTTTTTCAGGAATTGTCGCATGCATCTCTCCACAACACGGTGTGAATCATAAGGTACATCAGGCGCGCCGCCAGAGCGATCACGAGAGCAGGCACAGGTATCGTTTTCATCAAGACTGCGCCCACAGCAGATAGACGTAAATGAGCCATAGGCGATAGCCATGATCGCGTCTGCCCTGACGGTGCTCCTCGGCCATCTGTTGCAAGAATGGACCATCGAGTGGTGTATGCGCGGCGAGAGCCAGCAGCTTGGGCAGATGTTGTGAATTCATCCAGCGATGCACGGGACTGGCGAAGCCTTGCTTACGGCGTTGCCAGATCGTGTTGGGTAAACGATCGTGGAAGGCTTGCTGCAGGAAGCGTTTGCCCTGGCGGAAACCATGCTGCCATGCTGAGGGCAGGGAGAGGGCGAAGTCGACCAGGTCAGCGTCAAGAAAGGGGGCACGCGTTTCTAAGGAGGCGGACATACTGGCGCGGTCCACCTTGGTCAGGATGTCCTGTGGCAGATAAATGGCACAATCGGCCCACATCATGCGACCGAGGTCATCGAGGTGGCTGACCTCAGGCAATCCGATGGGGGGGTGTCCACGTTTCTCAAGGCCTGACCAAAGAGCGGCGATTTCGCCATCGGTATAAAAGCGTGGTGCGTAGTAGGGCGTCTCGGAGCGCAGGCGATGTGCAGCCTGGAGAAAGAGATGCGCTTTTTTCAGCAGACTGCGACTGTGATGTTGTCGTGGTTCGGGCAGACTGCGCAGAACCAGCGGCAGGGTACGTTGCAGCGCTTGCGGCAGGCGTGTGTACCAGCGCATGAACTGGCGGGCGAAATAGCGTTCATAACCACAGAACAATTCATCGCCGCCATCACCCGATAACGCCACCTTGACATGGCCTGCGGCCAGACGTGAGACGAGTTGGGTGGGCAGGATCGACGAGTCACTGAAAGGCTGGCCGAGATGTTGACGTATGAGGTACTGCAACTCTTCGGGCCCTGGCTCTTGCAGCACTGCTTCGATGTGTTCGGTCTGCGCCTGGGTCGCCAATAGGCGCGCATAAGCGCGCTCATCGTGGCTTGGGTCATCGAAGCCGATGGTGAAGGTCTTGAGCGTCTGCTGCGGATAGAGGCGGCGCAATGAGCTGACCACCAGGGAAGAATCAACGCCGCCGGATAAGAAAGCGCCGACCTCGACGTCAGCGACCATGCGTCGGTGCAAGGCTTGATCAAAAAGCTCGCGTCCCACTTGCAAGGCATCTGCATGGGAGCCTTGAAAGACCTGCGTGGCAGCTTGCCAATAGGGTGTCATTGGGGCGCACTGGCTGCCCTGTTGCAGAAGATAGTGGCCGGGTAGCAGTTCGTGGACGTCTTCGTAGAAGGTGTGGCCCGGCAAGGTGTAGCCATAGCGAAAATAGTCGGCGCTGCTGTCGACATCCTGTTGCCAAGGCTGGGCGCTGAGATGGCGCAGGGCAGGCAGTTCCGAGGCGGCTGCCAAAGCGGCGCCCTGGCGGGTGTAGTAAAGGGGTTTTTTACCCATGCGATCGCGGGTGAGCAGGATCTGTTCAGTGTGCAGGTCATACCAGCAGGCTGCCCACATGCCGCGCAGGCGTGATAGAAAAGCGGGGCCGTACAGGGAGAGGCCAGCGAGCAAGACCTCGGTATCTCCCTGGGTGCGGAAGACCCAGCGCTCGGTCAGCTCATGACGGAGTTCGCGGTAGTTATAAATCTCGCCATTGAAGACCAGATGCCAGCGGCCAGAGGCGTCGGACATGGGTTGGGTACTCGCCGCCAGATCGATGATGGCGAGGCGTACATGTCCGAGCCAGCAGTCACCGACGCGTAGAATGGCTTGGCCATCGGGACCGCGATGGCTGAGTGCAGCGAGACTCAGCTCGGTACGCCGCTGTGCCGCATCGGCGGTGCCGTCTGGGCGCAGAAGAAAAGTCAATCCACACATGTCAGGTGGCTCCGCGCAGAGGTGTGTCGGCTTCGATGATGGAACAAAAGCTTTGGTTCCAGTCAAAACGCAGGCGCATCGCGGTGGCGGCCTGGTCGTCACGCCAGCGGCGCAGGAGCGCGGCATCTTCGACCAGGCGATCGATGCTGCGGGCCCAAAGATCGGCGTCATCAGGGGATAGTAGCTGGTAGGTCGGCAGGATTTCGCGATGTGCAGGAATATCGCTGGCGAGTACCGGAATACCCTGTGCCAGGGCTTCAAGGACGGCGTTGGGGGCACCTTCATGGCGGCTGGGCATGAGCAGGAGATCGATCTCTGACCACAAGGTCGCAGGATCCGCCCAGCCTTGCAGGGTGACGCGTGGATTGTGTTGTGTGCGCTGGCGCAAGGCAGCGAGCAGAGGGCCGCTACCGTAGAAGCTCAAATGAACGGGCGAGTGTACAGCATCGAGGGCTTGTAATAGCAAGGCGGGATTTTTACGCTCTTCGAGGATGCCGACGCTGGCGAGTCGATACGGCGGTGTCCGCAGATGTTGTGCCGGCGGGAGCTTGGGGAGGTCATTGGGAAATACCTGCGCGTCGGCGAGTAGGAGGTGTGGGTGGCGTCGGCTCAGCTGATCAAGGAGATCCTGGGCGACGGCGCAGACCGAGGCGCCGGACAAGGCGCTGGCCTCGAAGCGCCGGCCCAGCAAGCGGCTGAGATGACGTCCTTTTAGCTCCTCATTGCGCAAAACATCGGCGCGCAAGAAGACGCGATTGCGCAGACCGCGTAGACGTGCCGCTGGCTTCAGCATCCAGGCGTAGTTGATGCTGAAGCTGTAGAGGCGGTCGACACGGTAGCGGGCGCTCAGCCAGAGGAGCTGCAGAGGAGCCAGGAGATGAAAGAGGGTCCAAAACACGAGGCCCTGCGTGGCGTTCTGTGGCCAGGGAAAGCGATGCGCGATACAACGCGCATGGGTGATGGGAAAGGGGACGACAGCGAGGTAGTGCACCGTGTGTCCGCGCGCCAGCAAAGCCTCGATGCCACGGAAATAGCGTCGGCAAAGGCCGCCGGGTTTAGGGCGGTAGTAACAGGTGAGAATGGTCAGGGGTGCAGGCATGAACGCAGTATCCGGTCGAGTTGCTGCCCGGCGGCGGGCCAGGTGAGGCCGAGTTGCAAGATGCGTTGGCGTGCATTGGCGCCCAGGGCTGTAGTTTCGTGCGGCTGCCAGAGGCGGAGCAGTGCGGCGCATAGAGCAGCACTGTCGCCGGGCGTGAACAGCCAGCCAGCGTCAGGGGCGAGCAGTTCGCGTTGCGAGGGAATGTCGGAGGCGATGATCATGCGTGCTGCAGCCATGGCTTCGAGGATGGCATTAGAGCGGCCTTCACTCAGGCTCGCGTGCACCAGGACCTCATGCGTTGCCAGAACCTTCGAGATTTGATCTGGAGGGACCAGGCCGACCAACTCGATGCGGTCTTGCAGATGATGCTGCGCGATCAGCGACTGCAAGTCCTGACGTGACGGTCCTTCGCCGAGGATGCGCAGGTGCCAGTCCTGTCGTGGCAAGGCTGCCAAGGCTTCGATCAGACAACGATGATCCTTGCGGGGAATAAGCGATCCGATACTGAGCAGGTGCAGCGTCGGCGAGTGTGCTGGTCTGTGCGCCACCGGCAGGCGCAAAAGCTGCTCGTCGACGCCATTGTGGACGACGCTTAGGTGCTCCAGGGGGCCAAGGAGATGCTGCAGTTGCTCGGCGAAGTCGGTACTGACGGCAGTCAGGCGGCAGGCATAGCGGACACTCAAGCGCAGAAACAGGTGCTGGATGCGGCTATGTTCAGCCTGATGCACGTCATCGCCGCGCAAGGCGGTGACGACGGGGCGGTGATAGCAGCGACCGATCAAGCCGGCGATGGCGCCGGGCAGGGCCCAGTTGGCATATATGAGATCGTGCCGTCGGGCGTGGCGTAGGAGGCTCCAGGTCAGACAGAGCAGCAGCACGGGTACGAGGCTGATCAGCCAGGGTTGACGGCGCAATTGCGGCATGATGCCGCCCGGGGCATGCGCCAGTCGCATCCAGGTGCGCGGTGCGTAGACCACCGGTTGCACCGTCAGGCGTCCCTCGCGATGCGGGGTCGTATCATGCGCGGTGGCGGGGGTGAGGATGGTGATCTCCCAGTCCGCTGGCAGATATTGCAGGATCTTGGCGACGAAGATGCCGCTGGTGGGGTTGTCCTGCATCGGATAGGAAGTCGTCACTGCCAACAGGCGCGGCATGTCAGTCCTCGCTGTTTTTAAAATACAAGGCGGTGATCTGCTCAGAGATCAGCCCCATGAGAAAGACCAGCACGGCGGTGATGAAGAGCAGGGCCGACATGATGGTCAGGCGGTGAAAGGACAGGAAAGTGTAAGTGTAATAGGCCACCCCGGTCATGAAGAAGCTGAAGGAGATGGGCAAAAACAGTTTCAGGGGTGAGTACAAGGTGGCGATCTTGAAGATGATCATGAAAAACTTGAAGCCGTCGCGCAAGACGCGGATATGGCTGCGGCCGCTGCGGCGCGCCGCCTCGATGGGCAGATAATCGACCGAATAACCGGCACGAAAAAAGCTCATGGTGATGGTCGTCGGATAGGAAAAACCGTTCGGCAGGAGGCTGAGAAAGCGTTTGAATTTCACCGCGTCGACGGCGCGAAAGCCCGAGGTCAGGTCGGGTATCTCATGTTCGACGACCCAGGAGGCGAGGCGGTTGTAAAGAGCATTGGCGACAGCGCGGTGGCGGTTGGCCTGGCCGCTGCCGCCGCGGGCGCCGACCACCATGTCATAGCCGCGCTGCAGGTGCGCCAGCAGGCGCGGGATGTCCTCGGGGTGGTGCTGGCCATCGGCGTCCATGAAGACCAGAACGTCGCCCTGCGCCGCGCGCGCCCCGCTCTTGATGGCGGCGCCATTGCCTTTGCTGTAAGGATGCTGCACCACCTTGCAGGTGAGGCGGCGCGCCAGCTCGGCAGTGTCGTCGGTGGAGCCATCGTCGACGACGATGATCTCGGCGTCGGGATAGAGCTGGCGCAGGCGGGGGAGGATCTTGCCGAGGCCGGCAGCCTCATTTTTGGCGGGCAGGATGATGCTGATGCGCATAAATTTCTCGGGCGAGTTGATGCATGATGTTCTGCGCGAAGAGCGGCGTATCGGTCTGCGTCGTCGCGACGTCGGACAAGGTGCGCGCGCAAGCGTCGTATTGCCCCATCTTACACTGCAATTGCGCGAGATCGAGGCCGGCGATGCTGACGATATGCGATTGCCACATGTCCGCGTACAAGGCCTCCGCCTGCGGCCATTGCTGCTGATCCATCAGGGCCTGGGCGATGTACAGGCGCAAGGACCAGTTGTTTTCACGTTCGCGGCGCGGCAGCTGCGCGAAGTAGCGCCACTGCCAGTCGGCCATGGTGCGCGCATAGGCGGCGAAGCCCGGGCTCTGGCAATGATGTTCCTCGAAGATGCCGTTGATGAAGTCGAGGCTGCTGGTCATATAGGACAGGCTGCGCTGCTGTTCATCGAGAGCGTGCGCGAAAGCGGGGAGGTCGGCGGGCAGGGGCTGGCGACCTTCGCGGCAGAGCAGGCCGAAGTATTCGATGTAGGAGGTGGCGGTAAAGACGCCGGGCTCGGCGATCATCTTGCGCGCATAAAAATTGGCGACGTCCCAGCGCCCTTCATAGGCGGACTTTTCGGTGATGACGCTGAGCAGGCGATGCGAATGCGGATGGCGCGGCAGATTGGTGTACATCATGACGTCGAGGGAAGCGAAGTCACCTGCCTTGAAGCGGGTGAGCAGGGCCATCGCCAACAGATAGATGAGCGCCACCGTCAGGATCAGGCGGCGATGGCGCTTGATGCCGTGCAGCAGGCCGAACAGCGCCAGGATGAGGCCGATGCAGGGCAGATAGTTGCGGTGATCGAAATAGAGCTCGAGCGAGATGAAGCTCGATTCCATCGACTGACCGACGGCGAAGAAGGCGATGCCGAAGGCGAACAGCGGAAAG
>JAKBFV010000021.1 GCA_021833365.1 Pseudomonadota bacterium
GATAATTCGACCTTCAGCCACCGGCGACCTGCCCTTCAACCTTACCGCCGATGCGCCCACTGCGCAGCAGAGTGACACCGTTTTCATACTCGGGGGCGTCGGCCTGCCTTCATGGCAGTTAAGTTCGTGAGCTAGACCCGCTACCAGCGCCCCAAGTGCTGACTGTTTCTCCCGTTCAACCAACTCCCTGCGTGTTGCATTCAGGGTATCGACTGTCTGCTTTAGGCTGGCGATGCTTGCATTCAAATCTTTTTCGCTAGGAATACGCAGTGCATCCGGGAGGACTCGCCAGATAGCAAGCGCAGTCCAGACCGAAATCATAGCAGTCGACATCAGTAATACATCCTGCAGCCAGTAGTTGGGATGCCAGATAATCCAGACATCCATGACATGCGTCAGACCACAGGAAGCAATAAAATAGACGAACAGATAAAAAATACCGAGATGACGCACATCCTTGCGCTTCGATAGAAAGTAGACAATCGACAGAGGAATGGAAAAATAGGCAAGCGCAATCAGAACCTCGCTGAAGACCATGCTCCAGACCAGACTCGGCTTCCACAGATAGCACATACCATGCGGCATGAACCCATCCGAACTGAAAAATTTAGCAAGAGTACGCACCGACTGTATCCTCATTTTCAGCCGTCTGTCCCACCCCAGAATCATAGCATTGCGCAGTCAAACTGATACACCTTCTATCTGATCGACTATAGTGAATTATGAATCTTAGATACTCGTTTTTATCATCACTGAAAGGATGGTCCATGAGGAAAGGCAACGCCCGGGGCACACGACTGACTTCAAGGTCAGCCTGGCTGCGGTACGGGGGAAGCGACCATGATAATCGCGACGTGAAGTACACGGATGCACATCTGAAAGGGTACGCCAACATGGCGGAATTGACGGTGGACTTGGCGCAGTATTCCGTGTTCTACAACGCGGAGCGCCGGCACCAGGCACTGGGCTAGCAAACGCCCAGCCCCGTTGACAGCACCGGGGTTGGCGGCAATCTACCTAAGTTAAGGAATACCCTACGTAACGCATTGAAAAACCATGGAATAGTTCTTGATGAAAAAATCAGCTTTGTGTGGCCCGCTCCGCTGACCTCCCTTTTTGAAGAAGCCGTGGAGCGGTAGCCCATGAACTTCGTTTTTGACCTCACGAGCTCACTATCAGGCGGTGCACCGCACCCCGCCCATGCGCTCACCTCAGTGCATGCTGACCTTGATCGAGGTATTGCCCATATTGACGTTGACCAGAGCGACATCGCCCATGGCCGGCCCTGATGCCGCCGAGCCCTGCACCTGAATGTTCTGGAAGACGATGGAATCGATGTGGGTGGGGACGGCGATCTGGATATCGCCATTGGCGTCGATCGGCAAACCGGTCGCCGGCGTCGCCGCACCGTTGGCGTAGACGGCACCATTGATCGAGATATTGGCCTGTATCGGCAACACGCTCTTAACCGCATTGATCGCCATGCTGACTGCATCAGTGCCACCCTGCGGCGTCAGCGCCTGCGCCAGTTGTGCAAGATTACCACCTTGCACCTGCCCGGTCGCTGCGCTCGTCGCCATCGCCTGCTGCGTCATGACCGTGCTGACAGCACTGTTGGCCGGCGTCGCCGCATGCCCGACCGCTGAAGACAGCGCTGCCGCGACATTGATGCCACCCTGACCACTGACCGACTCCAGCCCCTCATCGTCGATCGACTGCAGACCACTGCCGCGCATCTGCGCTGCCACCGCCATCTCCGGTGCCGCCACCGCCGCCATCGGCGCCAAGGGGGCAGCCACGGCAGCGGCCATGGTGATCGCCAGACGATAACGCTTCTGCCGCTTCAAGGCGCGCTCGAGCTGAGCGGCGGTCAACCAGCCCTGAGCCTGCAAGACCTCGCCCAAACGCAGACCAGATGTCGATTGAACGAGCAGTGCCTGATCTAGTTGCGCACGGGTGATCAGGCCCTTGTCGATCAGCAATTCCCCCAGGCGTGAACGCTGGATGGCTACCTCTTTCTTGAACATCATCGATGCCCCTGTCGCCGTCGGTGTGCTTTAACTATGCGCCATGAAGAGCGATTTACCAGCGACACTCATCTGTTTTTCAGAAGTATTGGTTATGAATCCCGCGATTGATAATCTAAATGGCCGTCTATCACCGTCCGCAGACTCGCCCGCCAACCATTCCGTGAACAACTGTTTTTTGACGACAAATTATTGGCACAACAAGATCGGCGCCAGGATGCCCGGCAACGTGCTAGAGTAAAAGCTCTGCACCACCAACCACGCAAGGGAGGCTCCTTCATGCTGCTGAAAACACGCATCAGCCAGCTGCAACGCGCCCTGCGGGAATCGACGAGCTATAGCCAGTGGCAGGAACGCTCGCAAGAGCTCGACGCCGCGACCGGCCTCGATCTATGGCGACTGGAGATGGAATCGGAGGACTATGACTTCCGCCTCATCCGTGAGCGGCTGCAGCAGTTACGTACCTACCAACGCCAGCCGGATCTTGGTGATCTCGTGCGCGCCCTGCGCGAAGGCCTGCACCATGATCTCGGCAATATGGGCAATCCCATGCTCTACGGCCGCGCCTATCACGGCACCAAACACCTGATTGAAGACTACATCGACCAAGTCTGCGAAGCCCTCGAGTACGTCGCCGCCCATGAGATCGCCTGTTTGCCGATCGATCAGAAGATCAAGTTTTTCCGTGAGACGGCACAGAGCTTTGGACAACCGGCCTTGATGCTATCGGGGGGGGCCACCCTCGGCCTGTTTCACATCGGCGTCTGCAAGGCCCTGCAGGAGCAGGACCTCCTGCCCGAAGTGATCTCGGGTTCGAGCGCCGGCGCCCTGATGGCGGCGATGATCGGAACCCACACCGATGATGAATTGCGTGCCCTCTATGATGGCGATGACTTTTTCATGCACGCCTGGGACTGGCGTCACTGGTACCGCGGCTTTTGGGGCGAAGGTTTCGCCGAGCAGGCACAGCTGGAACGTTTTTTACGCCACAATATCGGCGAACACTCTTTCGCCGAGGCTTATGCGCGCACCGGACGACACATCAATGTCACCGTCTCACCGGTCAATAGGTTGCATCAACCGCGCCTGATGAATGAGCTGACTTCGCCCTATCTCTTCGTCTGGAGCGCCGTCCTCGCCTCCTGCGCCGTACCCCTGATCTTTCCGCCGGTGACTTTGACGACACAGGACGGCGATGGCCGTGATCAGCCCTATATGCCCGGCCAGCTCTGGGTCGATGGCTCGGTCAAATCCGATCTGCCGCGCACCCGCCTGACCCACCTCTACGACGTCAATTTTTTCATCGCCGTACAGGTCAATCCGCACGTCGTCCCCTTCATGCTCGATGACCGCGACCGTCTGGAGCGTGACCGTCTGATGTCCTGGCCGGCACGTATCCTGCGTGAGGAGCTCAAATTCCATGGTAGCGGCGTGCTCAATTTCCTGCGCCACCAGATGAAGCATGAGGCGACGCGACAACTCTTCGATCACGCCTACTCAATCATGTCGCAACGCTACAATGGCGATGTCACCATCATCCCGCCCGGCTATCGCCTGCGCCACTATCGCCATATGCTGCGCGATCCCAACCCGCAAATCTGGCGCCAGTTTCGCCTCGATGGCGAGCGTGCGACCTGGCCAAAGATGGCCATGATACGCAGCCATATCCGTATCGCGCGCACGCTCAAGCGCTGCCTGCAAGGACTCGAGAACAACCGGCAGCGCCGTCAGAGCGATGTCATCGACCTCCATCGCGACCTCGGGCAACACTGAGCCCGCCGAGTGCCGATCCGTCGTTCAGGGCGCGAGATGGCGTTTGAGAAAGGCCTCCTGTGCGCTGACCACCGTCTCGAACAGCGGCGGCACATAGGGATCGAAATGGCCGCCCGGTAGTTCAAAGACTTCGGCATGCGGCGTCTTGCGGGCAGCGGCATAGGCTGGCCGCGCCGGCGTCACCTGATCCGCGGCGGCGATAGCATAGAGAACCGGCGCCTGAATCTTGTGCACGCTGCGTATCGGCCGATACAGGGGCAGCTGCAGGACGATGCGCGCCGCCACTTCATTCTCCCAGACGCATCCGGCGCTGAGCCGTCGATAGCCGGGCTCGGCATCCGGCGATGACAGGGCCGCCAGACTGCCCGGCTGGCCGACCACCTTGATCATGTGCGGCGCCCGACCGAGCAGGGCCTGCGCCATGTCCAGCGCACCGGCCAGGCCCAGGCGCAAGGCCTGCCAGGGGTGACCGATCTGGTACAGACCATCGACGAAGGGCACCTGCGCTACCACCGCCTTGAGAGCACGATCGCGCGCCGCCAGCTTCAGGACATGCCCCCCCGAGAAGGAGGTGCCCCAAAGTGCCAGGCGCGTTGCGTCGAGATACGGCTGACTGCGCACGAAAGCCAAGGCGGCTTGCCAGTCCTGCAACTGCCGCTCGATATCGAGCAGATGGCGTGGCTGACCGCCACTTTTGCCAAAATGGCGATAGTCCCACATCAGAACGGCCATGCCGGCGCGACAGAAGCGATCGGCATAGGCCGGCAGACGCGCGTCCTGCACGCCAGCAAAGCCATGTGCCATGAGCACCACCGCATGTGGCCCGGCTTGTGCTGGCAGATAGAGGGTGGCGGCACAGACGTCGCCGTGAGAAGGGAATTGTGTCGTCTCGACCGCATAAGGCTGCATAGATCCATCCTCGCCAAAGATTTGCGGTGACGAAGACTGTCCCTGCATCCACAGACCCGCACTCGCGCAGACACCAAAGTGAGGCTCCGGGCCCGTGCCGTCAATGATGCTGTTGACCCGAAGAGGATGGCAGATCGGTCATCCCGGCACTGTCTGGCCTCGTGCTTCAGAACAACTCGATCTTAGGTCGCGCGCTGGTCGCCTCAGCCACACCCCCGCCGGTGACGGATTGGTGCGCTTGCCGCTGGCTATCCATGGCGTAGCCGGCAAACAGCGACTCCAGAGCTTGCGTCAGGCGACTCATCGCGATGGGCTGCACCAGGGCCTGCGGCAACTGCTCACATACCTGCACTGCGCATTGATCGAGGGCATCGAGAGCGACCTTGACATGCTCCACCTGCTGGCGGGTGATGTCCTGAAACTGCAACTCGCTGAGCATGGCCAGGATCTGTGTATCGACCGCGGCCGAACCTTGATCGAGCACCTGAGTGAACTGGATGACATGCTTGGCGAGCTGATGAAAATTGTCGCCCGCCTGCTTCAACTGATCGGCGATATGACCGAACTCGGTGAGCTGCTTTTCTCCCGAATTGATGCCCATTCTTTCATTGAGCTCATCTTGAATGGAGTGGCTCACCGCATCGATACCCTGGGTGATCTTGGAGGCCGCCTGCCCCGTCTGTTCGGCCAGGGCGCGGACTTCCTCAGCCACCACCGAGAACCCACGCCCGGCTTCACCGGCGCGTGCCGCCTCGATGGCGGCATTGAGAGCGACGAGATTGATCTTTTTCGCCACATCCTGAATCAGCGCCGCCAGCGGGGTCAGCGACGTCACCTGACTGATGATCAGCTCGAAGGTGTGATGCGCCTCTCTGATGTCCTGGGCGCGGCTCTTCTGATAGGACTTGAGGCTTTCCAATGCCTCGATGTTCTCGCGGACTTGGCCATCCATGGAACTCGACAGATCTTGCGAATAGAGCTTGGCGCGTGCCACTTCCTCGAGTACCTGGCGCAGTGCTCCCTGAATCACATTGATACGCTCGACGATGGCGGTCGCCGCCTTCTCAGAAGCATCGGTCACCTGACCGAGATGCGTGCGCAGTACGCGATTGAAGGTGGGCATATCCTGCAGCCCCTGCTCCACCTCGTCGAAATTGCGCAGGGCGAGTGCCTGCATGCGCGCCATCATCTGCATACTTCTGACATGGCTGCCATCCATTCTATCGATGACCCAATACTGGATCAGCGCATGATAGAAAAAAGTCAGTGCTGCCATCAGCAAGGCGATGCCGATGACGATATAGGGGTTTTCCCAGATATCCAGCATCGATAACGTTGAGTGCTTATGCACGAAATGCACGCCCTGCAGAAAGACCAGGACGAGCAGAAATTGCAGGATGAAGACGCCTGCACCGACATATTTACGCAAGGCCCAACCGGAGCTGTACTGCAACATGTCGGGCACTAGATCGTTGCTTTGACGGGGACTAACCATGACGATCTCACCTCAGCTCGATGCGGGGTGGCAGTGCACGCAAGGCCTGCCCCAGCCGCTTATCCCAAACCAGAACGTGCCGCGACCACCAGGAACGCAAGAAGCTGGCGACCTCCTCGCGATCCTGCCTTGTATGCATACCCATGACCCACTCCCAATACCAGCGGTGTTCGCGGAGATGGCCAGCACGCTCCGGCCAGTCGGGCAAGGACTCCTCCATCAAGGACTCCTCGAGCAAAAAATGCTGGGCAGCATAGCGATTGAACTCCTTTTGCCAGGCGCCGACATTCCAGTTTCGGTCATTCTCCAACTCGACCAGACTCTTATCGAGAAGGCGGAACAACTGACGATGGTCCTCGTCCATGACTTTGATGCCGGTGATGTAATCGTCCTTCCAGGTCGACAAAGAGGAAGCTTGCTTGGGCATATCCACGTAACCCCTTCAAAAAAGTTCGATATTTTTTGTCTTGCTGGCTGGCGCAGCACGGCCCTGGTCTTCCTGCCAGCGCCACTCCTGCTCCAGCACCTGTTCCAGCACCTCAGTTTGGGCCGAGAGCCGTCGGCAAAAAACGTCGCCATTTGGCAGGGCGATGACCTTGCGCGACCAGGGGCCACCGAGATCCTCGGCGAGGAGCGGGATACCTTCGCGCCGCAACCAGTTTTGTGCAAAGCGGGCATTGTTTTCGCCGATCATGGTGTGCAAGGAATGCACGACCGTGCCACCACCGAAAGCCTTCGCCTGCAAGTGCTGCTTGCGACAGCCGCGCGCCATCATGGCATTGACCAGAACCTCCATGGCATAGTCACCGGCCAGCACGGTATCGTGATCTTCCGGCAAGGTATGGGCGTGATGCCGTTGCGGCAGCATGAAGTGATTCATGCCACTCAACTGCTGGCGAGGATCATGCAGACAGACCGCGACGCAAGAGCCGAGTACCGTCGCCAGAGGACGCTCCCCCTCCACTGCCCAGCCACCAGGATGCAAGACCTTGGCCTGACGCTCGAGCAGTCTGGGATCGAGCACGTCTGCTTTTTTCGCGTCATGGTGCATGGCTGAACCTCACCAGGGTGTCAGCGATCGCCGGCAGCGGCACAATGCGATCGACCGCACCGCGCTTGATCGCTTCTTGCGGCATGCCGAAAACGACACAGGTGGAAGCATCCTCAGCCACCGTCTGCGCTCCGGCTTCATGCATGCTCAGCAGGCCGCGCGCGCCATCGTCGCCCATCCCCGTCATGATCACTCCCAAAGCATTGCGCCCTGCCGTCTGCGCTACCGAACGGAACAAGACATCGACCGAGGGTTTGTGGCGATTGACGACGGGACCATCGCTAACCTCGACATAATAGCGGGCGCCACTGCGGCGCAGCTGCATATGCCGACCACCGGGAGCGATCAGGACCTGGCCGGTGATGACGCGATCACCGTGGCAGGCCTCCTTGACCTGAACCTGGCACAGGCTATTCAATCGTTCGGCGAACAGGGCGGTGAATTTCTCCGGCATATGCTGAACGACGACGATGCCACAGACCGAGCGTGGCAGGGGCACCAGTACCGCCTCCAGGGCCTGCGTACCGCCTGTAGAAGTGCCGATGGCGATCACCTTCTCCGTCGTCTGTGCCAGGGCGGGCGCTTGCGCCATGGCCGGTATCGTCCGTGCGACCAACGCTTTCGGCCGCAAACGTCGCCCCTCGACTTGCGCAGCGGCCTTGAGCGTCGCGATGAACTGTGCGGACTCCTCTTCAAGAAAACTGTTCAAGCTCAGGCGCGGCTTGGTGATGATGCTGACGGCGCCTGCCGCCATCGCTTCGATCGCCATCTGCGTGCCCTGCTCGGTCAAGGATGAACAGATCACCACCGGCGTCGGCCGTTCCGCCATGATTTTGCGCAAAAAAGTCAGGCCATCCATGCGCGGCATCTCGATGTCGAGGAGCAGAACATCCGGCCACTCCTTATTCATCGCCTCCATGGCGAACAGGGGGTCGCTCACCGCAGCGAGCAGTTCGATCTCGGCATCACGAGCGATCAGCGTGCGCGCCGCACGACGCACTACCGCCGAATCATCCACCACCAACAAGCGAATCTTGGCCATCTTCAGCACCGTACACGCGTGTAGATGGTCGGCCGCACCGCCGTCAGGCCGCTGACCAATCCATTCAGGGACTCGGAATGTCCGACGATGAGATAGCCCTCAGGCTTGAGCCGACTGAGCAGATGCTCGATCACCCGCTTTTTGGTTGGAGCATCGAAGTAGATCATGACGTTGCGCAAAAAAATGACGTCCATGGCCATGACCTGGGGCTGCGCTTGCAGAAGATTCAGCACCTGGAAGCCGACATGATCACGCAAGCGCCGATCGATCAAAAAAGTTCCCTGCTGGCGCCCCACCCCCTTCAGGCAATATTTCTTTTTGTAGGCCTCCGGCAAGCCCCTCACCCTGGCCTCGTCATAATGCGCCGCTTCTGCCTGCGCGACCGCCGCTGCCGAGATGTCCGTCCCATACACGCTCCAGGGCGCGTCAAAACCGAGCACATCGGCCAAGACCATGGCCAGGGTCCAGACTTCCTCACCGCTACTGCAGGCGGCACTCCACAGACGCGGCGCGTCGACATCGCCAGAGCGCAGCCACTGCGTCAGCCAGTGGAAGTGCTGTTCTTCACGAAAAAAATAGGTCTCATGCGTGGTCAGAAGATCGATGAGGCGCTGCCGCTCCGCCCCATCATCGCCATGACTGACATAGCGGTAATAAGCAGCAAAATCAGGCAGATCGAGTTGTCGCAGACGATGACTCAGGCGGCCGATGACGAGCGGTTTCTTGACATCGCTCAAGACCACTCCGGCGCTTTGATAAATCAGCCGCTGAAACAGCTGAAAATCATGATCCGACAGCTCCGTCAGAGCGTCTGTCACGCCGTCTTCTCCCGTCCGTCCGCCTCCAGCGACTGCCCCTGCTCGCGGGCGCTGAGCAAGGTGGCGATTTCATCGATCGACAGCACCCGGTCGATATTGAGAAGAATGACAAAACCGCCGTTGATCTTGCTCATGCCATGAATGAAATCAGCGCGGATCTTGCTGCCAAAAGCCGGCGGTGGCTCGATATCACTGGCCGGCACGTCGAGCACCTCGGAGACCGAATCGACCACCATGCCCATGTCATGCCGCCCCTCCTCGCTGTTGAGCTCGACGATGACGATGCAGCTGCGCTTGCCGATCTGCTGCCGCTCATGGCCAAACCGCGCACCGAGATCGATCACCGGCACGACACTGCCGCGCAGATTGATGACACCGCGGATAAATGAGGGCATGAGCGGGATCTCGGTGACCTGCCCGTACTCGATGATCTCCTTGACGTGCAGGATGCCGACCGCGAACATCTCGCCGTGCATCCAGAAGGTCAAGACCTGCACCGCTTCGGCCTTGACCATGTCCTGTGAACCTCGCACCTGACTCAGGGTAGCCATGTCCGATCCTCCCTCCTAATAGCGGACAAATTCACCTTCATCGAGAGAGGGCGCCGATGGCGGGCGCGCCGCTGAACGCGGTTTGTTGTTGCTGCTAGGGGACGACGGACGTGTCGCGCTCATCTGACGATGGCCATCGGTCTTGAAAAAGCTGACCAGCTGTTGCAGCTGGCTCGACTGCGCCCCCAACTCCTCGGCCGTCGCCGCCAGTTCTTCCGAAGCCGAGGCATTCTGCTGCGTCGCTTTGTTCAGCTGCCCCATGGCGCCGTTGATCTGCGCCACGCCGCTCGACTGCTCATCCGAGGATGCCGAGATCTCCTGTACCAGATCCGAGGTCTTCTTGATGGAAGGCACCATGGCGCCGAGCAGAGAGCCGGCTTTTTCCGCCAGATCCACCGACGAGCCGGCGAGATTGCCGATCTCCTGCGCCGCCACCTGCGAACGTTCCGCCAGCTTGCGCACCTCGGCTGCGACCACGGCGAAGCCCTTGCCATGCTCACCGGCGCGCGCCGCCTCGATGGCGGCATTCAAGGCGAGGAGATTGGTTTGATAGGCGATGTCATCGATGATGCCGATGCGGTCAGCGATCTGCTTCATCGCTGCGACCGTCTCGGAGACCGCCTTGCCACCTTCCTGTGCCTCGCTGGCGGCCTGGGTGGCGATATTGTTGGTCACTTTGGCATTGTCGGCATTTTGATTGATCGATGAAGTCATCTGCTCCATCGCCGCCGTAGTCTCCTCGACCGAAGCGGCCTGTTCCGAAGACGACTGCGACAGCGACTGGGCGGTCGCCGAGACTTGGCCGGCGGCATTGCTGAGATCATCGGCGGCGACATTGATCTGCACCAGAGTATCCGCCAGCTTCTCGACCGTGCTGTTGATGGCGGATTTCATGATATCGAAATCGCCCTGATAATTACGCGTGATTCTTTGTGTCATGTCGCCTGCGGCCATCGCCTCCATCACCCGCCTGACGTCGTTGAAAGGAACGATGACTGAATCGAGGGTGGCATTGACGCCTTCGACGATCTTGCGGAAGTCACCGCGATGCGCCGTCGCATCAGCGCGTGTCTCCAACTGCCCGGCCAGAGCCGCAGCACTCAAGCGTTGCGCATCGACGATGAGCGCCTTGATATTGGCGCGCACCTGTTCGACGGTGACATTGATGAAGGCTTTTTTACCGGGGAATTGTTCCAGCTCAGCGTCGAGATTGCCTTCGCCAAACGATTGAATACAGGCCATCGCCTTCTTCTTCACCGCGATATGGCCAAAGACCATGGTGTTGACGCCGCGCGCCATGGCGGCAAAGTCACCCTTGAAGTGCGACTCCTCGATCTTGACGTCGATATCGCCGAGGTCATGCTCGCGCGACATGTGATTCATCTCGCTGATGAAATCCTTGATGTTGCTGCGCATGGTCTCGATATTGTCGTTGATGAAGGACTTCTTGCCGGGGAACTTCTCCAGCGGCGCGTCAAAATTACCTTCACCGAACTCCTTGATGCAGGCCATCGCCTTTTTCTTCACCGCGATGTGGCCGAAGACCATGCCATTGACGCCGCGCGCCATGGCGGCAAAATCGCCCTTGAAGTGCGACTCGTCGATCCTGACGTCGATGTCGCCGAGGTCATGCTCGCGCGACATGTGATTCATCGCGCTGATGAAATCCTTGATGTTGCTGCGCATGGTCTCGATATTGTCATTGATGAAGGACTTCTTGCCGGGGAACTTCTCCAGCGGCGCGTCAAAATTACCTTCGCTAAACTCCTTGATGCAGGCCATCGCCTTTTTCTTCACCGCGATGTGGCCGAAGACCATAGCATTGACGCCGCGCGCCATGGCTGCGAACTCGTTGTGAAACAGAGATTCATCGATCTTGACGTCGATATCACCGGCGTCATGTTCACGCGACATGCGGTTGAGTTCACCGAGCAATTGCTGCAAGGCCCCTTGCAGTAAGTGCATCGACGCCAGGACGCTGTGCGCGGGTATCACGCCATTCGCCTGCACCAGACTCAGATCGCCCTCTGCCAGTTTGCGCGCCATCTGGCTCAATGCAGCAGGCTCGGCGCCCAACTGCGCCAGGAGACTGCGTACCGTATTCCAGCCGAGCAGCAGCAGTGATAAGACCGCCAAAACGGTCAAGACGATCATCGCTTCCATGATGCTGGACTGGCGTTCCTGCCCCTGTGCCACCTGCGCTGTGGCCTGCTCATCACTATGGCGGATCAGCTGCAGCATATTCTCATCCGCCGCCGCATAGGGGATGGCCGCGGCATTCAGATCTTTGGTGATGGCGGCGATCATATCGCTGCGGCTGGTGACGCCGCTGGTACTCACTTGGCTGAGCAGACCGAGCGTTGCCAGTGATGCCGTATGATAGGCAGCCAAACTCGACTGTGCCTGCGACCAAGTCGACTGTTCGGCGTCAGACAAGCTCCCCTGGTAACTGTTGGCTGTCTCATCGAGATCCTTCCAGGCGGCCTGCGCGTTGCTCACAGCGTCGGCATCGTCACGCCCTTGAATCACAGCGATATAAGCGGTCATGATGTTGCGACGGATCTCGATCAAGTCGAAACGCAGATGGTTGAGCTTTTCCAGCTTGCCCATCTGTACCTTGCCGACCTGATTGAAGACTGCTTGATCGCTCTGAAAACCGTGCAGGGCCATGCCGGATAAAGCCAACATGACCACCAGGGATACGGCGACCAGTAGATACAGCTTACTGCGCACACTCATCGTTTCCATCATACACCCCGATTCGATTCGCCCATCAAAGAACACGCATGAACATCAGCCTGGAGACTCGTCAACATCAACGCTGCGCCATCTCCGTCAGCAGCGCCTTCGGCATCCCTTCCCGCCCGACCACCAGACGTGCCAGCGCCTGCACATCGAGAATCAAAGCGACCTCGCCCGAGCCGAGAATGGTTGAACCACTGAGGCAGCGCTCATGACGAAAGAGCGCACCGAGCGGCTTGATCACCGTCTGAAACTCGCCGAGTAGACGATCCACCACCAACCCGGCCCGACCACTGTCATGCCGGATCACCACGACATTACGCCGCCGTGGCGCCTCTCCAGGGATAGCAAAGAGGCGGCGAATATCGATCAGCGGCAGTACTTCACCACGCAAGTTGAGAAAAGAGTCGCCGCGTTGTGTCTGATTGAACTCGACACATTCGACGACGCAGTCGAGGGGAAGGACATAGGTGGCCTCGCCAGCGCCGGTGAGAAACCCGTCGATGATGGCGAGGGTCAAGGGCAGTCGGATGGTGAAGGTCGATCCCTTGCCGAGACTGCTGTTGACCTCGACCGTACCGCGCAGGGCCTGGACATTCTTACGTACGACATCCATCCCGACGCCACGCCCGGAGATATTGCTGACCTGATCAGCGGTACTGAAGCCAGGCTCGAAGATGAGGTTGATGATTTCCTTGTCGTTGAGCACCTGACCGGCATGGATGAGACCGCGCTCGATGGCCTTGGCCT
Source organism: Pseudomonadota bacterium (assembly GCA_021833365.1). Taxonomy (GTDB): domain Bacteria; phylum Pseudomonadota; class Gammaproteobacteria; order Pseudomonadales; family Moraxellaceae; genus JAJZHK01. The sequence continues at coordinate 13,159 of JAKBFV010000021.1, forward strand.
GTACTCGCGCCGTATCGATACCGCGCCCATCATCGCTCACCTCGATGACGATGCTCCCTGAGTCATGGCGCGCCGACAAGCCGACCTTGCCCATCGCCGACTTGCCGCAGGCGATGCGCTCACTCCCGGACTCGATGCCGTGATCGATGGCATTGCGGATCAGATGCATCAAAGGATCGGCGATCTTCTCGACCACCGAGCGATCGAGTTCGGTGTCACCACCGCTGACGCTGAGATCGATCTCCTTGTTCAACTCCTTGGCGACATCCCTGACGACGCGATAAAAGCGGCGAAAAGTCTCGCCGATCTGCACCATATGCAGCTGTAGAGCCGAGTCGCGGATATTTTCCACCAAGCGACCGAGCAAGGACGTCGCCTCGACCAGACTCCCTTGTCCTGACTGGCGCGCCAGCAGACTAGCGGATGCACCTGCGATCACCAGTTCTCCGACCAGATCGATGAGCTGATCCAGCTTGTCGGCTTTGACTCGTATCAGGCGCGCATCGGCATTGAGTTTATCCTGAACCTGTCTTTGCTTGCTGACGGCGGCTTCGACCAGTTCAGGCTGCACCACCTGCTGCTGCACCAGAATCTCGCCCAGGGGCGGCACCTCGGCATCCATCGCCGACCAATTTTCCTGACCACGCAGACCTTGCGCCAGTTCATCCTGGGTGAGAACACCACTGCGCACCAGCATTTCACCGAGGCGCATGCCCTCCTCAGGCAGGGCCTGCAATTTGGCGACAAAGTCATCGATGCGCGCTGGCGGAGGCAGAATGCTCAAAGAGCACTCATCGCGACAAAACATGAAAACTTTTTCGAGCTCATCCTTGCCGACCTCGGTGCGCAGAACGATGGCGAAACCGAGGTAGCAGGACTCGACGTCAAAATCCACCGCCGTGGGCAACTCATCGACCAGGGGCTGCATGAACAAGACCGTACCCAGCGAGGCGAGATGGCGCAAAAATGCCAGAGGCTCCATGCCGCTGCGCAGCATGTCGCGACCGAAGCGCACCTGTACCAGCCAGCCCTCCGAAACCGATTCCGGCAATTGCACCTGCGGGCGCCTTTCAGTGCGACTGGGCGGCGCGATGCCATCGACGAGCGGCGCTGCGCGCAGTTCGGCCAGGCATTGCGCCAGCAGTGCCTGCTCCTGCTCATCGGCCTGCATCTGTCCGCTGGCGAGGCGATTCAGCATGACCCCGAGATGGTCGCTGGCGCGCAGCAAGGCTGAGATCAGGGAACTGGAAATGGCGCAGCGATGGTTGCGCACATCATCGAGCAGGGACTCGAGCACATGGGTGAATTGTTCGATATCGGTGCACTGGACAACGCCAGCGCCGCCTTTGATGGTGTGAGCCGCGCGGAAGATGGCGTGTACCGTCTCCTCATCATGGTCACCCGCTTCCAGTCGCAACAAACCTTCCTCGAGCACCTCGAGGAGTTCGAGGGCTTCCTGGATGAAGACCGTATAGATGTCGTCCATCGCTACCCTCCCGTCGCCGGAAGCACCAGTGGATCGCCAAAGAAAGCCGCCAGATTGAGAAACTCGAACACACCGACGACGGCATTGGAGTGCGCGACGATGCTCATCTCATGACCGAGGCGACGCGACTCCTGCTTGCACACCATGAGCAACTGCAGGCCGGCCGTGTCGAGATCGTCGACCTGGGACAGGTCCATCTCGACGCGCTGAAAATCCTGTACGGCAGCCAGCAAGTCCGGCCGCATGGCCGCCACTTCATAAACCGTGCAAGCGCCATACAGGCGCAAGCGCGTCGTCGTCGTGCTGAGATCCTCCTTCTCTATGGCCATCTCTGCGCACTCCTAACGCAAAACCATGCCCAAGGTGGCGATCAGATCCTCGGCTGTCACCGGCTTGACCAACCAGCCGCTGGCTCCCGCCGCCTTGGCCTCGGCGCGCTTGCTCTGCTGCGATTCGGTGGTGAGAAATAAAATGGGCATGAACTTGTAAGCCGACAGGGCGCGCACCTTTTTGATCAGCTCGATGCCATTCATGCCCGGCATATTGAGATCGGTGATGAGAAGATCAGTCTTCTTGCCTGCCTCGAACAAGCGCAAGCCCTCTTCTGCGCTGCGCGCCTGCTCCACGGCGTAGCCCGCCTTCATCAGGATGTTCGAAACTGACAACAAAATCGTGGCGGAATCATCCACCAGCATGATGGTCTTCATCGTTTCCCACCCCACGTCAGGCTGCTTGGATCGCGAAGAAGTCATGCACACCACGCTGCAGACTGGCCCACATCCATACATCGAGCAGATCTACCATAGAAGGCATCTCTAACCGGATCTTGGATCGCCAAAGACGGCGCGTCATGACAGAGATCGCTCTACAAATCTAGCCAAGAATAGGAAACTTGCCAGAAACCCTCTGAGTCATGGCAGATTGAGTTGATGCAGGTCAAGATGGCGTCAAGTGGACGGCGTGATGCGACGCTTGGCACAGGCGCCGTGGTGGGCGATATGGACCAAGATCGCCCGATCAGTCAGGTCAGCGAAGATGAGGACACGGACGGAGGGAAGATGGTGGGTCGTGCAGGATTCGAACCTGCGACCAATTGGTTAAAAGCCAACTGCTCTACCGACTGAGCTAACGACCCTGAAACTTGTTTTGGGTCGAACCGCGGTCCGACCGGGAGATTGGTCGGGGTGAGAGGATTTGAACCTCCGACCACCTGCACCCCATGCAGGTGCGCTACCAGGCTGCGCTACACCCCGAAAGAGGCGACCATTCTATACAATTATCAGCGTCTGTCCAGACTTATTCACGACAAGAGCAGGACCACCTGCTGCAATTCTGCGATCATGTCATCGAGGACGACCTTGAGCATGCTGTCGGCCTCCAGTCCCGGCAGGCCGCGCAGTTCGATGACGTTGCTGGCGGTACTGGTAGCGGCACTGACGCTCTCCGACATGACATCAACCAGCTGCAGGCGCGCACCGCCGATGGTATAGCCCTGATCGTAGAGCAGACTGCGGATCTGGCGGATGACGAGCACATCGGAACGCTGATAATAGCGACGGTTGCCGCGCCGTTTCACCGGACGCAACTGCGTGAACTCCTGCTCCCAGTAGCGCAGCACATGCGGCTTCACGTCACACAGCTCGCTCACCTCACCGATGGTGAAATAGCGCTTGCTGGGAATCTCCGGCAGGATGGAGTTATTGCTGGGTTCTAGCATACAACTCCACCCGTTGTTTGAGTTTCTGGCCGGGCTTGAAGGTGACTACACGGCGCGCCGTGATCGGAATCTCTTCTCCCGTTTTCGGGTTGCGCCCCGGACGCTGACGTTTATCACGCAGGTCGAAATTACCAAAACCGGAGAGCTTGACCGGAACATTGTCGCCGAGTGCCTGCGCCAGTTCTTCAAAAAATGACTCGACCATGTCCTTGGCCTCACGCTTGTTGAGACCCAGTTCCTCAAACAGTCTTTCAGCCATATCGGCCTTGGTCAAAGCGCTCATCTTACTCCCTCAGGACGGCGGCATAGGCTTCTTTGAGGGCCGTCACGACGGCCTCGACGTCCTTTTGCACTTCATCATCCTGCAATGTCCTTTCATCATGCTGCCAGAGCAGGCTCAAGCCCAGGCTTCTTTGTCCTGTCGGCACACCCTGCCCCTGATACACGTCGAACCATTGTAGATCACGAAGCCAGGGACCGGCAGCTTTTTTTGCCGTTTCCAACACACGCGCGGCGGCGATATCAGCGGCGATGAGCAGAGCAATATCGCGCCTGACCTCGGGAAAGCGTGACAGCGGCCGCGCTGCCGGTTTTCTCGCCTGCAGGATGGCTGGCAAAGACAGCTCAAAGACCAAAACCGGTCCATTCAAACCCATGGCCTGTTCGATGTCCGGATGCAGACGCCCATAGACCCCGAGATCCACTCCCGCCCGCCGCACGGTGGCCGACTGCCCCGGGTGCAGGGCGGCATCGGCATGCACCTCATGTTCGACTGTATCAAAATCACCAGCCAAGGCCAACAAGTGTTCAACGTGCGCCTTGACGTCATAGAAATCGAGCGCATCGCGCGACTGGCACCAGCCTGGCGCATGGCGCGTCCCGGCCAGAACACCGGCCAGGCGCAGTTCCTGCGACAGGCCTGTCGCCGTCGGACGAAAACATAGACCCGTCTCGAACAGGCGGATCTGCGTCTGCTGGCGATGCTGATTGAACTGCAGCGCCTGCACCAGTCCTGGCAACAGGCGCGTGCGCATCACCGACAGCTCGCTCGAGATCGGGTTGCGCAAGCGCAGAGGCTGCAACTGCGGATCAAAACTCTGCTGCAACTCCGGCGCGATGAAGCTGTAGGTGATGGCTTCCTGATACCCGAGGTCAAAAAGTGCAGCGTGCAGACGCTCGCGCGGCAGTTCCTGCTCCGGTGCACGACCGAGATGCAGAGCCGCCTGCGGCGTCTCCACCGGCAGATGATCATAGCCATAGAGGCGGGCGACCTCTTCGATGAGATCGACTTCCTCATGCACATCGAAACGCCAACTCGGCGCCTGCACCTGCCAGCCCTCAGCGACCGCATCGACCTGCATACCCAGGCTTTGCAGGCTGGCGACGACGGTATCAGCCGCTGGCATGAAACCGAGATAGCGCTGCAACTGCGCTGCGCGCAAGCGTATCGCTGGCCGGGCGGCCTGTTCTGCGGCGCTCACCTCCTGACAGGGTCCGGCGTGGCCACCGCAGATGGCCTGAATCAGGCCGACCGCTCTTTGCATGGCGCGCACCGGCAGCTCAGGATCGACGCCACGCTCAAAACGATGCGAAGCATCGGTATGCAGACCATGGCGACGCGCCTTGCCCGCGAGGGCGACAGCATCAAAGCTCGCCGCCTCGAGAAGAATGTGACGGCTCTGTCGCGTCACCGCCGTCGCCTGCCCGCCCATGATGCCGGCCAGCGCCTGCGCCTGCTTGGCATCGGCGATGACGAGGTCATCGGGATAGAGCGTCACGGTCGAGGCATCGAGCAGGGTGAGCGACTCTTGCGGGTGCGCGGCGCGCACCGTGATACCACCGTGCAGCGCGTCGCGATCGAAGGCGTGCATGGGCTGACCGAGTTCGAGCAGGACATAGTTGGTGATGTCGACGACAGCGTGAACGCTACGCACACCCGAGCGTTCCAGACGTCGCCGCAGCCAGTCCGGCGTCGCAACACTGGCGTCGACATCGCGCACCACCTGCGCAACATAACGCTGACAGGCCGGATGCTGGATCGATACCGCCACTTGATCATCACTTGTTACCGCCGGCGGCGCTATCGCCGCCGCCTGCCAGGGGCGTTGCGCGATGGCTGCCAGCTCACGCGCCAGACCGGCGACACTCAGACAGTCGCCGCGATTGGGGGTGATACCGAGCTCCAAAATAGCGTCATCGAGCTGTAAATAGTCCTGCAGATCGCCTCCCAAAGGCGCCGTCGGCGGCAGCTCCATGAGCCCGTCACAGCTCACCTCGAGACCGAGTTCGTCCTCGCCACAGAGCATGCCTTGCGAAAGAACGCCGCGTAGCCGGCTTTCCTGAATGAGGCGATCACCGACACGCGCGCCCGGCAGAGCCAGGGGACAACGCAGGCCGACGCGCACATTGCTGGCACCACAGACCACCTGGCGCGACTGACCATCGCCGATGTCGACTTCGGTGACGCGCAGACGATCGGCCTGGGGATGCGCCTGTACCGCCGTGACCTGGGCGATGACGACACCAGCAAAACCACCCGCCAAGGAGCGATAAGCGTCGACCTCGAGGCCGGCCATGGTCAGTTCATGACAGAGACGCTCACCATCCCAATCGATCTCCACCCATTCACGCAACCACCGCTCACTGAGCTGCATGCCCTACTCCCCCGCTTCGATGATCAGGAAAACTGCCGCAAAAACCGCACGTCATTGTCAAAGAACTGGCGCAGATCCTGAACGCCGTAGCGCAACATCGCCAAGCGCTCGACACCCATGCCAAAAGCGAGGCCGGTATAACGCTCGCCATCGACACCGCCATGCGCCAGGACCTTGGGATGCACCATGCCGCAACCACCGACCTCCAGCCAACCCGTCTGCTTGCAGACGCGGCAACCCTGGCCGCGGCAGTGGACGCACTGCACGTCGATTTCGGCGGAAGGCTCGGTGAAGGGGAAATAGGAGGGGCGCAGGCGCACCTGGACGTCTTGTTCAAAAAAAGCGATGAGAAAGTCGGCGAGCAGCCCCTTGAGATGGGCGAAGCTGACGCTCTCATCGACCCACAGGCCCTCGACCTGATGAAACATCGGGCTGTGCGTCATGTCCGAGTCGCAGCGATAGACACGCCCCGGACAGATGATACGAAAAGGCGGCTGACCGGCCTGCATGGTACGGATCTGCACCGGCGAGGTGTGCGTACGCAGCAAGGTGTGGGCGTCGAAATAGAAAGTGTCGTGCATGGCCCGCGCCGGATGATGGGCGGGGATGTTCAGGGCTTCGAAATTGTGAAAGTCATCCTCGACCTCAGGGCCATCGGCGACGGCAAAACCGGCGGCGGCGAAGAAGCGCCGGATGCGCTCGAGGACACGACTGACCGGATGGGCACCACCGAGGCCCTCGCGCCGTCCCGGCAGGGTGACGTCGACGGCTTCGTCGGCCCAGCGTGCCGCCCGCTCCTGCGCCTGCAGATCGGCGCTACGCGCGTCCCAGGCCTGCTGAGCACGCTCACGCGCCTGATGGATGAGGGCACCGCGCGCTGGTCGCTCTTCAGCGGTGAGCTGACCGAGGCTCTTCATGAATTCGCCAAGGCGGCTCTTCTTGCCAAAAAAAACCACCCGAACCTGCTCCAGGGCTGCCGTGTCCGACGCCGCAGCGACGGCCGCCAGGGCTTCTTCAAGCCATGCATCGAGATCCTTCATCTTCCCTCCGCGCATGAATGAAAAAGGGAAGAAGCTGGCCTCTTCCCTTTTGTCGAGCCGCAGCACCAGAGCAGGGGGCTCGCCCCCTGCGGTGCAGCTTCGGTGCAGCTTACGCCGCCAGGGCGCCCTTGGCCTTGTCCGCCAAAGCGGTAAAGGCGAGAGCATCATGGACAGCGATATCGGCGAGTACGCGACGATCGACTTCGATCTGCGACTTCTTCAGGCCGTGGATGAGACGGCTGTAGGACAGACCGTTCAGGCGAGCCGCGGCGTTGATACGCGCGATCCACAGGGCACGGAACTGGCGCTTGCGCTGACGACGGTCACGATAAGCATACTGACCGGCCTTGATCACCGCCTGGAAGGCGACACGGTAGACGCGCGAGCGCGCACCGTAATAACCCTTGGCGCGATCGAGAACCTTCTTGTGACGACGATGCGCGGTGACACCACGTTTGACTCTTGGCATGATTCAGTCTCCTCAGGCGTAGGGAATCAGACGTGAGACTTCACGCACGTCGCACTCGGCGACCATGGTGCGCGGGCGCAGCTGACGGATGCGCTTGGGGGACTTTTTGGTCAGGATATGACGCTTGAACGCCTGCTTGCGCTTAAAACCGTTGGCGGTCTTCTTGAAGCGCTTGGCGGCGCCGCGACAGGTCTTGATTTTTGACATGTGCAGACACTCTCTACTTCGTTGATGGAACCCTTGCAACTGGCGCCGTGACCGGCCGTCTGGGGGTAGAAACGGGACGCTGGCGTCCTATTTCTTTTTCTTGGGGGCGATGACCATGACCATCATCTTACCCTCCAGTTTGGGATGTTGTTCAACTACCCCAAATTCGCTCAGGTCGGCCTCGATGCGTTGCAGCATCTTCAGACCGAGATCCTGATGAGCCATTTCGCGACCACGGAAACGCAAAGTCACCTTGGCCTTGTCGCCATCTTCGAGAAAACGCGACAGCGCTTTCAGCTTGACGTGATAATCCGCTTCTTCCGTCCCTGGACGCAGCTTGATTTCCTTGATCTGGACCTGATGCTGCTTCTTTTTGGCTTCTTTCTGCTTCTGTTTCTGCTCGAAGCGAAACTTGCCATAGTCCATGATGCGACAGACCGGCGGCTCGGCATCACCGACGATCTCGACGAGATCAAGACCCGCTTCCTCAGCAGCCGTCAGGGCTTCGCGCAGGGATACCACACCCACCTGCTTGCCATCGACGGCGACCAGACGCACTTCACGGGCACGAATGTCGGCATTGATCGCCGGACGCTTCTCTTTCGTTTGCTGTTTTTCCAACTTGCTCTCAGTCACTCCGCCCTCACCTACCTCTGCTTGCCGCTTGCACAGCCATACGTTGCATCAGGGCATCGAGACTCATCTGTCCGAGATCCTCCCCTTCGCGCGTACGCACGCTCACAAACCCTTGTTCCAGCTCTTTGTCCCCGAGTATCAGAAGATACGGGACACGCTGTAGAGTAAACTCACGGATTTTAAGGCCGATCTTCTCATTTCTCAAGTCCAAATCGACACGCCAGCCGGCTTCAGCGCACTTTTTCTGCACTTGCCGGGCATAATCGGCCTGCCGATCGGTGATATTCATGATGCCCACCTGCACCGGCGCCAGCCAGAGTGGGAACCACCCAGCATAGTGCTCGATGAGGATACCGATGAAGCGCTCGAACGAACCGAGCACGGCGCGATGCAGCATCACCGGCGTCTGTCGATCGCCACGCTCACTGACGTACTCCGCCGACAGTCGCTGCGGCAAATTGAAGTCGAGCTGAATGGTGCCGCACTGCCACAGGCGGCCGAGGCAGTCACGCAGGGTGAACTCGATCTTGGGCCCGTAGAAAGCTCCCTCGCCCGGCTGCAACTCGTAATCGACATCGTGCTCACGCAAGGCCGCTTCCAGGGCCTGCTCGGCCTTGTCCCAGAGCTCATCGCTGCCGACGCGGCTGTCCGGGCGCGTCGACAACTTGTAGAGGATGTCCGTGAAACCGAAGTCGGCATAGACGGCGCGCAGCAACTCGATGAAAGCGCTGGTCTCAGAGCGCATCTGCTCTTCGGTGCAAAAAATGTGCGCATCGTCCTGCGTGAAGCCGCGCACACGCATGATGCCATGCAAGGCTCCAGACGGCTCATAGCGATGGCAGGAACCAAACTCGGCGAGCCGCATGGGCAGATCGCGGTAAGAGCGCAGGCCCTGATTGAAGACCTGGATATGACAAGGGCAGTTCATCGGCTTGACGACAAAATCACGCACCGCCGATTCCGATCCCGAAGCCTCATCGACGGAGGTCACGAACATCGCCTGGCGATAGTGCTGCCAGTGTCCGGAACGCTCCCAGAGGCTGCGATCGACGATCTGCGGCGTGCGGATCTCCAGATAGCCGAGGCGATCGAGCTGATCACGCATATACTGTTCGATGATCTTCCACAAGGTCCAGCCCTTGGGATGCCAGAACACCGCCCCCGGAGCCTCTTCCTGCAGATGGAAAAGTTCGAGCTGGCGACCGATCTTGCGATGGTCACGCTTTTGTGCCTCTTCGATGCGCTGCAGATAAGCGGCGAGATCCTTGGGGCTCGCCCAGCAGGTGCCATAGATGCGCTGCAGCTGCTCGCGGCTCTGGTCACCGCGCCAGAAGGCGCCGGCGACCTTGGTCAGCTTGAAGGCTTTCAGACGCCCGGTCGAAGGGATGTGCGGCCCACGGCAGAGATCTTCGAAGTCGCCCTGACGATAGAGGGAGACCTCCTGATCCGCCGGGATGTCGGCGATGATCTCAGCCTTGTAGCGCTCACCGATGGCGAGAAAGTGCGCCACCGCCTCATCGCGCGGCAGGACACGGCGCTGCACCGGATGATCAGCGGCGACGAATTCCTGCATACGCGCTTCGATGCGCTGCAAGTCCTCAGGGGTAAAGGGGCGCTCATAGGCGAAATCGTAGTAAAAACCATCCTCGACGACCGGTCCTATGGTGACCTGGGCGGTCGGATACAGCTGTTTGACCGCCATCGCCAGCAAGTGCGCACAGGAGTGGCGCAAGACCGCGAGCGCCGCCGGATCCTTGTCGGTGACGATGCTGACCGCCGCATCGTGATCGATGACGAAGGACAGATCGACCTCACGACCGTCGACACGTCCGATCAGAGCGGCCTTGGCGAGGCCGCTGCCTATGCTGCGCGCCAGATCGAGCACGCTGAGCGGCGCCGCGAATTGGCGCTGACTTCCATCGGGGAGGCTTATGACTGGCATCATCCGTCCTGGTTTACACCTTTATCGAGCCGAACATCATACCGTATTCAGGAAAAACTGCACCCGTCCTAAAACTTGAAGGTATAAAACATGTCGATGGCATTCTGAAAAGCCGATGCCGCCTGCAGATAAAAATGCTGATTGATCCGGTACCGCAGGGTCAGGCTGTTGACCGGGGTGAAAACACCGACACCGTAACTCAGATAGAGATTGGACGAAACGTAACCACCGAGGGCGACCTGCGTTTCCGTGCCGGCGCCTTCCGTGGTCAAGGCCAGATCGCGCACGCCTATCGTCGCACCGACCGTGTCGGCGACTTTTTGCCCGCCAAAGGCGCCGATCTGCAGCGCTGCGATCTTGCTGTCGGAGACCGGAGCGCCGAGACCGGGAATGCCGCCGGGCGGAATATTGGTATTGTTGTTGACACCGAAGAGCGCCTGCTGCCGCTCCGGCGCATGACCGAAGATCAGATAGCTGGAAATTTCATCGGGGGAGAGTCCGTTGTCGGAGATGAGCGTCGACTGCAGCTGGTTCGACCATCCCTGCACCTTGACCCCGACGGTGATATCCGGATCGAATTCCTTGATCGCCTCGACGTCGACCTGAGCCGTCGTCGGCGGACCGACGAACAGCAGGCGCCCTGTGCGTATGCGTAGATTCTGCCCATACGCACGAAAGGAGGACTCGGGGTCGAGATCGATCTCGCCGTGTGCGGTGCGCAAGCCCTGCCCATCCTGGGTGAGCTCGACGTGACCGTGCAGCCGGCCATCGGCGCCAAAGCCCTTGAAATCGACATGATCACCGAGCTGCAAGCGCAGATCGTAGAGGAGATGCCAGGGTTGTGCCGAGGAAGGCAGCGTCTCGCCTAGGTGAACGACGTCAGAAGAGGCTTGCAGCGAGCCGTGTGCCTGATCGATGATTTGAATGTCTGCCGCGCTGACCTGCACCTGACCGGTCAGCTCGAGCTGGCGCGGATGCAGATAAAAATCGATCTGCGGTGACAGGCGCGAGTGCAGCAGAGGCGGATGGATCAACTGCAGATCCTCGCCACTGAGCTGGCCGCGCAAGGACCAGTTCTGCCCCTGCCAATCGGCGCGCCCCTGGATCTTCCCCTGGCCCTGGCCACTTTGAAAATGCGTACTGAAGTCGGCATGGTCGCGATCAAAGCGCGCCTCACCCTGCATATTCTCGAGATTGAACAAGGCGTGCTGGTCCTGCAGACGCCCCTGCTGCCAATGTGCCGTGCCGGTAAAAATCGGATGCAGGACATCGCCGGCCAGCTGTGTGGAAGCATCGAGAGTACCGCCGATCTCGCGTACACGCGGCAAGAAGGGCTGCAGCAAGCGCAGGTCGAGATGCTCGATGGCCAGATGACCGGCGAGGGCGTGCGGCGCTGCTGGCAAGACATGGGCGACGAGATCGAGCTGGCCGAGCAGTTGTGATGCCAGATCGGCGTGCACATCGACGCCCTCTGGCAACATGGCGAGCGCCACATGCGCCTGTTGATAAGGCAGCAGCAGGTCGCTGCCATGGTCGCGATGTAAGGCCAGCTCTCCGGCCGAGCTGGCCAGATCAGCCTGGATATGCAGGGGATGGGCATCCTGCCAGCTGGCGTCACCCTGGCCTTGCAGCAGGCCACGCCACAGCACCCCCGCTGGCATCCAGCCTTGCAGGGCCTGTGCTGGCAGATCCTTGAGCTGCCAGCTCAACTGCCCCTGACGGCCGAGAAGGGCCGGGTGCAGGAGACAGAGCGCGGCCTGAGCCTGTGTCCAGCAGTGCGGCGCTATGCTGAGCTGGGCCGGCTGGCGCTCGTAACTCCAGGCGAAAGGCGCGCGCAAGGACCAATCCATGCTGCGGTCATGGATGCGCCCCGTCAGCATCTGACCCTGCCAACCTTGTGGCGTCGCCTGCAGATGCGTCTGCCCCTGCCAGAGCAGCGTCGCGATCTGCGCTGTATGATGGACATCGGCGTCGCGCCAGGAGCCGTCGGCGCGACTCGCGATGCGATCGATGTGATAGCCATGCCACTGCATCTTGTCGATTTCGAGGTGTGCCTGCCCGGCGCTGGCGGCGTCGACCTGCCAGAGTGCCGTCGCCCAAGCCAGGTCGGCGCGCTGCAGATGCTCGAGCGTGATACGCCCGTAGCCACCCCAGGCATCCGCCGAGCGCAGATGCCAATCCATGTGCAAAGCCCCGCTCTCCTCCCCCCCCAGCAAGGATAGATCCGGAGCCTCGACTTGCAGATGACCTTGCAGCTGACGGTCGAGGCGAAGGTCGATGTGGGCATGATCCTGCCCCCACTGCGCCTGCAAATCCTGCAGGGCTCCCTGCCAATGCCCAGCGCGCTGCAGCTGCAAATGCTCGGCACTGACGACGATGCCTTGCCCGCGCAGCACGCCGGTGAGACGCGCTTGATCAGCGATGAGATGCGCCTGCGCATGCTGCCAGTTGCCTTGCACCGCCGCCTGCAGGCGCATGCCCCCCGGCAGACCGGCGATCCAGCCCGGCGCGCTCAAATCTTCCCCGGTGAGTGCGCCCCGCCAGCTCGGCCCCTTTTGCCAGATGGCGCGACCGACAAAATCCAGGCGCCCGAACTCACCCTGCAAGTGCGCACGCTGCAACTCGAGGTGCAGCCCGTCACCCCTGCCCGCCGCCTGCAACTGCGCCCGTGGCCATGTCGCCAAGGCGAGATCGGTGTGCAGGTGCCAGTCGTGGTGCCGCCATGGCCCGGCCCATGCACCGCGCACATGCTGCAGGATGAGTCGACGTCCGGCGACCTGGCGCTGCAGCTTTTGAATCTGCACCTGCATCTGCAAAGGCAGATCCTGGCGCGCCAGCGCCCCGGGCTGGGCTGCCTGCAAATGCCAGATCTCACCACCACCGGCATCGCCATCGACCTGCCAGGACGAAGCTTGCAGTGTCGACAGACCCTGACTGCGCCAACGCCCCTGCAGACGCGGCAACAACCATTGTAAAGCCGGCCAACGCTGACTGAGGTGAACGTCACTGGCCTGCAGATCGAGTTGCCAGCGCAGGTAGGCGGGAGCAAAGGCGACCTCGCCTCGCGCCTGCGCGTGCCCGGCCAGGCCATCGTAATCGAGCGCCTCGAAGACGAGATGGTGGCGGTCACCGTGTGCCAAGCCATGCCAGTGACCCGGCCACAGATAGCGTCCCTGCGCCTGCAGATCGAAGGCCATGCGATAACCTTGCGTCGTGCCCTCGACATGGAGGAGAGCTTGCTCCGAGGACAATTGCTGATGCGGCCACCAGGGCCAGGACAGCTGTCGCCAGGATACCTGCAGATGATAGGGTAGGCCCGGCGTCGTCGCGTTCACCTCGAGCCGCGCTTGCCGCACGGCGGCGCCGCTGCCGCTCCAGCCGTGCACCTGCAGATCCGCGACACTCTGTGTCAACTCCAGAGACCAGGGCGTCATGCCATGCGTGGTCAACCACTGTCCTGAGCAGCGACCGAAGGCATGGACGCGATAATCACCCTGCAACTGCAGGCGCCCGGAGAGAGTGAGATGCCAGCCCGGCGCGTGCAGCGCCAGCTGCCGTATGCGCAGGTCATGCCCGATCCAGCGCAGGTGTGCAGCGCGCAGATCATCGGCGGTATAAAGATGATCGACCTTACGCAGGCGCAACTGCCCGATGTAGAGCTGATCGATACTCAATTCGATCGGCGTCCACAAGGTTTTCAACAAGGTCTTGTGCGGCGGCCGCCAGGGCAGATCGAGCTCAGCGCTGGCGATGGACAGGCGACGGATGGGCAGGCGCGCCTGCAGCAGACGGGAGAAGTCGGTCTCCCAGGCGAGCCCATCGAGCTCGAGGCGGAAGTTGCGACTGCGCCACTCGAAGCGCTGTAGACGCAGTTGCCCATCGATACTGCCAGAACGCCAGACGACGGCAAAATGGTGCCGCCAGGGCAGGATCTGTTCAAGAAAAAACCGGCTGCCTCCCGGCGTCACCAGCATGACGACGAGGGGCGTCAGCAACGCCGCCAGCAACAGACTGGCGAGCAGAAGCAGGCGCCAGAGGGAGACCCACAGATGACGGATCACAGGGGGGGACCCATATAAAAGTGCATGCGCACCGGGTGATTGGGATCGGCGAGCCCAAAGCCGAGATCGACGCTCAAAGGACCCACCGGAGAATGCCAGGAGACACCAAAACCCGCTGATTTGTAAGTGGCGCCATGCAGGCTGTCATAAGCGTTGCCGGCATCCATGAAGATGTGTGGTCGCCAGCGCGGTCGCCATTGAAAGCCGTACTGGAGGCTGCCGACCAGAAGATAGTGTCCACCGAGGACATTGCCGTGGCTGTCGGTCGGTCCCAGGGCATTGAATCCGTAACCACGAATGCTCTGGTCGCCACCGGCGAAAAAACGCAGGGTCGGCGGAATATTCCCCCAGTTGCTGGCGGCGATGGCACCGCTGTCGAGTCGAAAGAGCCACTGATGGACATCCGATACAGTCCGTAAAAGACGCCAGCTGGCGTGCACATCGACGACGTTGGCATCCGAGCCGAGGGCGGTATTCGCCGCTTGCAAAAGATAGACCTGCTGATCCCCCCAGCTCGGATCGACGCCACCGCGACTGCGCGTGCGCGTCCAGGTGATGCCGGGCAAGAGCAGATTCGAGCGTCCCGTCGTCCCATCGGCCTGGGAGAAATCATCGCGCGTCCAATGCAAGTAGAGCGTATCACGCCACTGCGTCGCCGTGACGACGACATACTGCGGCCCCAAGATCGTACTGTCCGTGATCGTATTGATGATCTTGTAGCGCTGAAAACCATACAGCCACTGCAGGGTATCGTCGTGAATCTGTGACAAAGGCACACTGTAGGTCGCCTGGATACTGCTCTGGATAGGCGAGAACTGCGTTTGCACGTCGATGCTGTGCCCGGCCTTCGTGAGCAGGGGGCGGCTCCAGTTGAAGATCAAGCGCGGCCCGATGTCGGTGGCATACCCGACGCCCATCGCCACGGTATTGCGCTGCCCTGCTGACAATAGCACGCGTACCGGGATGACGCCGTCGACCGCCTGTGTGTGCTCGGCTTGCACCTCGACGTGCGTAAAATAGTGGCTGTCGAGCAGATTCTGGTTCAAACGCATGAGCAAGGAGGCGTCGTAAGGGGTGCCAGCGCTGAAAGGCACCAGAGTACGTAGCAGCTTTTCCGCCACCGGCGCCCGCACGAAACTCACGGCACCGAGACGGTAACGCCGCCCCGCCGCATAGACGAGGACGATCTTTGCCTGATGTTGGGCAGCATCGATGAACAACTGATGCTGTGCCCAGTGCCCATCAAAATATCCACGCTGGCTAGCCAGGGTCTCGACCTGTTTTTTGAAGTCTTCATAGAGTGTCTGATCGAGGCGCGCGCCGACGTGCAGGGGCATGGACTTGAGTAGATCGGTCATGGCGGCATCCTGACGCGCATCACCCTCCATTGCGACCTGCAGGTGGGTGATCAGCGTCGGTGTACCGGCATCACCCTGGATGCGACAGACATCGCGCGCCAAGGTCACGTTGACCTGAGCCTGCGCGTAGCCGAGAACGTCCAGTCCCTTGCGCGCCAGATCAGCGATCTGCTCGTCCTGTCCGCGCTCAGGCACCTGACCCTTGCCCGGCACATAGGCCTGCAAGCTGGCGAGCAACTTTTTGCCATCCGCCTCATCAAGCCCGGACAACTGCAGATCGCAAGCGAATGCCGGCATCATGAGCACGATGCACAGTAGCGCATAGAGACAGCCAGACGCACGAACTGTCAGCCAACCCCACCTCTCCACGCCCTTCCTCACCTGAGATATGCAACAGCGACGGCTAAAGCCATGCGCGGATCATGCCTGCAAAGGGGGCTGCGAATCAATCATCCGCCGCTGATATCGTGCCATCCTGACGGCGGCGCAAGCGAAATTCACCGGGTGTTGCGCCCTGCAAGGCTTTGAAGTGGCGGATGAAGGAGCGACTCTCGGAAAAACCCAGGCGCCGACCGATGTCCTCGACGCTCCAGCTCTCCTCGCTGAGGTATTTGAGCGCCAGCTCATGGCGCAGCGTATCGAGTATCTTCTGATAGGAGCTGCCCTCTTCGCTCAATTTGCGATGCAGGGTACGCACATTCAACCCCAATTGCTGAGCGATGAACTCCTTGCGCGGCGCTTGATCGGCGATCATTGAACGCAACAAATTTCTTACCTGATCGCTGAGACGATAGTCATCCTTGATATTTCTGAGCATCTGCTGAGCGTGATTTTCCAGGGTATCACGCAGCAGGATGTCGGGTTGACGCAGGCGCAGATGGTACAGAGCCGGCGACAACAGCAGTCCGGAACACTCCGCCTCAAACTCGATGGGGCAACGAAAGATCTGCTGATAGTGGCGCAGCAAGGAGCGATCCTCCGGTGCCGCATGCTCGAAGCGTACCGCCAAAGGCGAGCGTTCCGGTTCATCGGCGATCCAGCGCGTATAGGACAGCCAGGAGGCGAGGACATTTTCGATGATGTGGCGGCGCGTGCGCGCATCGCGAAAACGACAATTCCAGCTCACCAGCAGTCCGCCCGGTTGCGGATCGACGCGCGACGTCCCCATGTCGCCGACCAGCTTTTCATACTGCATCATGCGAGCGATGACCTCGGACAGCGTGCTGGATGTCATCGCGATGTAGCCCATGATGCTGTAGGAGCCGGGCTGGATGAATTGCGCCGTGTACAAGCCATAAAGAGGATTGGCGCAGCGCGGCAGGACGTAATCGAGCAGCCGCTGCAAGGTCTCACCGGGCAGACGGCCATTGTTATCCACCAGCATGTCCGCGGAAACACCGCACTCGCGTAGCAGGCGCTCACGCGCCAGACCGCAGGACTCGGCGCTGCGCAGATACTGCAGCAAGGCGGGTACCGAGATATAACCCAAGCCCATCCATTCATCGCCGCTCATAGGCATTCCGCACGCATCGCATCGGACAAATCACCTCACCTATGCTGCTATATGTTGCAAATGTGTATCAAGTCTCTAAGATAGACGAGATCTTCACAGAGAGCATCGTCATGACAAAAATAAAGACAGGACTGATGGTCGCCATGAGCCTTCTCCTCGGCGCCTGCGGTAATCAATCATCGACTTCTTATCCGGGTAGCGGTACCGCCAATACCCTGCTCAGCGGTTCGATCACCAGCACCGGTAACTTTACCGCCAGTGACCTGCAGGGTAGCAGCTGGCTGGCCGCCTACCCCAGCGATCAGCAGGCCCTGATCAGCACCCCCGTATGCGGCGTCAAGATGCTGCGTATGGAATACGCCACCGTCGGCGGCGTCGGCGAGCAGACCACCGCCAGCGGCGTGGTCATGTTGCCGACCGGCACGGCCGCTGCCTGTCAAGGCGGACGGCCGATTCTGCTCTACACCCACGGTACGGCGGTGACGCGTTCTTTTGATCTCAGCGTCACCAATGACTCGACCAATGCCGCTTACAGCACGATGCAGCATCTGGCGCTCATCTATGCCGCTCAGGGCTATATCGTCATCGCCCCCAACTATGCCGGCTACAACACTTCGACCCTCCCCTACCACCCCTACCTGAACCCGATACAGCAGTCGCAGGACAGCGTCGACGCCCTCACCGCCGGACGTCAAGTCATCGCGCAGCAGGGATCAGGCGCGCCCACCGACAATGGCAAGCTCTTCGTCGCCGGCTATTCGCAGGGCGGTTATGTCGCCATGGCCACCCTGCAACATCTGCAGCAGATCGGCGCCCATGTCAGCGCCGGTGGTCCGATGTCCGGCCCCTACGCGCTCGAAGCCTTCGGCGACCAGATCTTCTCCGGTCATATCGGCGTCGGCACCACCGTCTTCTCCTCGATGATGCTGAGCTCTTTTGAGCACCTGCCGAGCGGCTCGCTCAGCGGCGCGAGCATCCTCAATCCGAGCTTCAGTGACGCCGATCAGCTCTTCCCCGGGCAATACACTTACAGCAACCTGCCACCGAGCTCGATGCTGCCGGCGACCGCCTTGTTCCAGTCGAGCCCGACCGGCTACGCCAACCTCGACGCCATGGCCCCCGGCCCTTTCATCTATGGCCTGGGCTTCGATGCGACCAACTACCTGATCCAGACCAACTATCGTGAAAACTACGTCAACGACATGAGCGCGTATCCCGATGGCGCCGTGCCGACCCTGACCAGCAACCCGGTGGTCGCCAGCGCCAGCAACAACGGCTTGCGCGCGGTGCTGCGGCGCTTCGATCTGCGCGCTTACCAGCCCTCCATGCCGATCCAGATCTGTGGCGGTAACGGCGATCCCACCGTCTACTTCGCGCAGAACAGCGTCGTCATGAATGCCATGCTCAACAATGCCGCAGCCAGCAACAGCACCCTGCAGTTCGCCCTGCTCGACCTCGATACGCGCGGTACGCCCGGTAATTTCACCAGTCATGGCTTCACCGCTAGCCAGCAGGCGACGATGAGCGCGGCGGCGACAGCGGCGGAGACCGCTTTCACCACCTATCAGAGCGCGCAGCAAGCCGCCAATCTGGTCACGGCGATCGAAAACTATCACGACAATGAGCATGTCTATTGCAGCGTCGCCGAGCGTTCATTCTTCAATATGTACTGAAGATACGGTTGATCTTGCCAATCGCGGGGGCTTTCGCTAAGATCCGCCCCCCAAGGTGAGGTGTCCGAGTGGCTGAAGGAGCACGCCTGGAAAGTGTGTATACGTGAAAGCGTATCGAGGGTTCGAATCCCTCCCTCACCGCCAGATCAAGTCCAACATGGTTGGCAATACCCCTAGATAACCCCCGCAAAGCCCAGTATTCTCAAGGCTTACGGGGGTTTTCTTTTGCACGATAGCCCTCGCTTCACCACCGAAATCCACGGTTCACCACAGCCAGTCTGTAGGTATTGCTGTAGGTATGAATCGGGAGAGGGCGGCACGATGCCTACAAACACCTTGACCGATGCCCGTTGCAAGGGCGCCAAGCCCGCCGAGAAGCCCTACAAGCTCTTCGATGGCGGTGGTTTGCATCTCTATGTGTCCGCGACAGGCTCGCGCACCTGGCGTCTGGCCTATCGTGTGGCGGGCAAGCCGCAGACCATGAGTCTGGGGCCGTACCCAGAGGTGTCGCTGCGTGACTCCTGTGGAGCGGCAGTTCCTCGATGAGCCTGGGGTTATCAACATGATGCTGCAGGACACCTATCCTGATATTAGAGCATCACACTCTGGCCTGACGCATGTGCCTCAGGCGATTGTGCTGATTACCAGCTTTCTCGATACCCCTTAGACGATGCCTGTGTGGCATTCGCTGTTCTTGGGGGCGCTCCAGCGCAGGAAATCGTAAAAGATCGTGCCCAAAATCGTGTGCAAATGCTGCACGCGATAGATTTCAAGGCATTGATTTAATTATTAAATCTGCTTTTTTCATCAATGCTGGCTTGTTGAGGGTGTGGGTAGCCAAAAGCCAGCGTCCAGTTATCGCACCCTGGTTCTACCCCGTTGTCGGCTGCATCCTCGAACTTAATGCGAGCGCTTGCTCTCGTCTTGATGAGCTTCATGGCTACCGCTGGGGCAAACTCAGGAGCAAGCCGGAGGGTATCGTTGGGCATGGTGTGCATGCGCTCCAGATACTCGACGGTTCCTTGGTGCTTTTCGGTGTCGCCCTTGAGGTACGCGAGGCCCTGAGAAAGAGTCGTAGGAGCCAAAAGGTGCGACCAGTTCACGCACCAGCTCTCAGTCGGCGGGGTGGTACTCTTTTTGAATGGTACAGGTACACGATGGATCGGAGCCGAAACAGCAAGGCCGCTAGCCGGTATGCTGCCTAGCAGCGTTTCGACTGCCAGCGCTTCAATCTCGGGCAGCAGCGTGCATCCTGTCCACTGTTGGTTGTCTTCTTCGGGCTTCAGATTTCAACCAATGGTTAAATTTCTCTGAAAAATCTAAACATTTCCTAAGGTGCTAGCGAGTCGTAAGACCCATTCATATTCAAAAACAATCACTTGTTGTCGGTTGATGCATATGATCGGGGGGAGATGGCTCGGTGCCGCAAGGCACCCGTGCTGGTCAAAACCTGTTCGGTCTGTTATCTTTGATGCATGAATTTTCAATGAGAAATCATGCGTGATGGCCGATCATGAGCAGCCCAGTGCGTTGAAGCAAGTCCGGCAGGTCCTGAAGCCTGGGCGTGTGTACCGTCGCGCTGATTTGTTGGCGGTCTCCAATGCAGTCGACAGACACCTGCAAGCGTTGGTGCAGGCAGGTGATCTACGGAAACTGGCGCCTGGGCTCTACTACGCGCCTCGCAAGTCCGTGTTTGGCGAGCTGCCGCCTGACGATGCCGAGCTGGTGCGCAGCTTTCTGCGGGATGATGACTTCCTGCTTTTCTCTCCCTCTGCTTACAACACGGTCGGGCTGGGCACCACGCAGCTCTACAACCGCACGGTCGTCTACAACCGTAAGCGGCATGGGCACTTCAAGCTGGGCAATCGCGAGTTCGATTTCCGGGTGAAGCCCCGATTCCCGCATGCCTTGTCTGCGGAGTTTCTGTTTGTGGACCTGCTCAACAATGCAGATGAGCTGGCTGAGGATGTATCGGCTGTCTGGGCGCGCGCGGCAAGCAAGTTGAAGCAGTTGGATAGCGATGGCCTGAGTCAGGCGTTGCGTGCCTATGGCAATGTGACCACGCGCAAGCGGCTGGAGGGCGTTTTCCGTGCTGCTGCATGACCATCCTGATTTCGAGGGTCTGCTGGGCTTGGTCGCGTCCGAGCGCGGGCTTGATCCGGTACTGGTCGAGAAGGACTACTGGATCATGCATTGCCTCTGGGGGCTGCAGCAGCAAGGTTTTCGCTTCGAGCTGAAGGGCGGCACATCACTGTCCAAAGGGTTCGGTGTCATTCACCGCTTTTCGGAAGACATTGACCTGCGGATCGAGCCTCAGCCTGGCCAGGATGTGAAGCAGGGGCGGAACCACAGCAAGCCAGCACATGTGGAGAGTCGTCGGATTTTTTACGACGAAACCGCCAGGCGCATTCGAATTCCCGGGATCGAGCAGGCGATTCGCGATACCGAGTTCGATGACATGCCCCAGTTGCGCAGTGCAGGCATCCGGCTGGTCTATCGGGCGCGTGCCGGCAGTCTGGCGGGCATCAAGGATGGCATCTTGCTGGAGCTGGGCTTTGATGACACGACACCCAACCGGCCAGTGACGATATCGTCCTGGGCCTGGGAGACAGCGACGAGGGCAGGGGTGCCAGTCACCGACAATCGTGCTCAGGATGTGCCGTGTTACGCCCCCACCCACACGTTCGTCGAGAAGTTGCAGACGGTATCGACGAAGTACCGCACGCAGTCGGGCAGCATGGCGTTGCCCAGAAACTTCATGCGGCACTATTACGATCTGTACTGCCTGCTGGCGCTGGATGAGGTTCATGCCTTCATCGGCACGCCGGCCTACGAGGTGCGCAAGTCACAGCGCTTCCGCCAAGGGGATGAGTTGATCATCGCCAAGAATCCTGCCTTCCTGCTGGATGATCCAGCTGAGCGAGACCGGTTCCGGCGGGCGTATGAGCAAAGTGCTGCGCTTTACTATCAGG
>JAKBFV010000022.1 GCA_021833365.1 Pseudomonadota bacterium
GCCAGCTCAGCTATGCCCCAGAACAGATCAGCGAGCTCTACTACAGCCTCGCTCTTGGCTCCTACCTCCACATCAGCCCGGACTATCAGTACATCCGCCATCCCGCCGACAATAGCGCGCGTGGTCCGGTGCGCATCTATGGACTGCGCCTGCATCTCGCCTACTGAGGCCAAGAGCAAGACCAAGAATGGCGACGGCCGCGATGCCTGATAGGGCGCCCCTTCCGCACTTGGGCCCTTGCATCGGAAACGCGCTTGACCTATGGTCAGCAGCCCATCCGCCGAAGATGCCCACCGCGATGCCGTCGTTGATCTGCCCTCTCTGCCATACCCCCCTGCTCCAGGAAAGACCGAGCTGGCATTGCCAGAACGGCCATAGTTTCGATGTCGCACGCGAATCCTACGTCAATCTTCTACCCGTACAGCATCGCCGCAGCCTGCATCCCGGTGATGAGGATCAGGCCTTGCAGGCGCGGCGACGCTGGCTCGATGCCGGGCATTACGCGGCCTTGCGCACCGCCGTGATCGAGATGATGCGCGACACTCAAGCCACGAGCTGGGTCGACATCGGGTGTGGCGAAGGCTATTACACCGCCGCCATGGGCACACTCTGTCCTGACCTGAGTGGCGTCGACATCGCCAAAACCGCCGTACGCATGGCCGCCAAGCGCTATCCAGGCATCACCTGGCTGGTCGCCAGCGCCGCCCGCCTGCCCTGGCCTGACGCCAGCCTGCAGGGGGCCAGCAGTCTGTTTGCACCCCTGCCCGAGGCTGAGCTACGGCGTATCCTGCGCCCTGGCGCCTACCTGATTCACGCCGCGGCCAACGACCGTCACCTGTATGAACTGCGCTCGGCCTTGTTCGATGAGGTACGCGCCCATGAACCGCAGCGCCACCTGACGCCGCTGCTCGACGACTTCGACATCGAACAAAGCCTACATATCGAGGCTGAGCTGACACTGACACCGCACGACCTGCAGGACTTGATCGCCATGACACCCTACGCCTGGGCCGCCACTCCTGAGCGCTTGCAGGCACTGCGCACCTGCCCTGGCCTGACGACACGCATGAGCGTACAGCTCAGCCGACTGCGGCGACATAACGAGCCGATTGCTGGCGAACTTTGACGATGCTGACCCGGCACCGATGGCCACGCCGGCCGCATCAAACTTGCATCGGCCGCGCCAGCACCCGCAACTCATCAGAACTCAGGATATAGGCGCTGGCATCGCCGAGTTTTTCGATCGCCAGGTCAATAAAAGCCCGCGCCCGCGCCGGCTGGGAGTCGCGGTTGCCGTAGTAGATCCACAGGCTGGCATGACTGGCGGTGTGCTCGATCAGCAACGGCACCAACTGGCCTGAGCGGAAGTAGGCGGCTGTGCTGACGCTCGATACCTGAGCGATTGTGAGGCCGGCCAAGGTCGTCTGCAATTCCAGCTGTTCGTCATTGGTACAAAATGCTAGCTGCACATGCTGGTCGATGATGCTGCCCTCGATGCGGATATGCCAAGGTAGCACACGGCCCGTGCCCGGGCTCCGAAAAGCGCTGCAGCGGTGCAGGCTCAATGCCGCGAGGCTGTCGGGGGCACCATGTCGCTCTATGTACGCGGGTGAGGCGCAGATGATCATCTGCAATGGCAGCAGTCGCCGCGCGATGACGCCCTCCTTAGGCGTCGATCCAATGCAAAACCCTACGTCGACTCGTTCTTCCACCCAATTGCCGATCCGATCGTCCAACTGCACATCAGGCTGCACCTGTGGATAGCGCTGGCAGAAATCATTCAGCAAGGCCCCGATGATCGGATTGAAGGTCGAGCGCGGACCAACGATGCGCAAGGGTCCAGCGATCTCCTCACGGCTCTGTCGCACGCCCTGCAGAGCACGATTGAGCGCTTGCAGCGCCGGTTGCACCGTCTCGAGAAACCTCCCGCCCTCCTCGGTCAGCGCCAGGCTACGCGTCGTCCGATGGAACAGGCGCACGCCCAGATGATGTTCGAGTTGCGCCAAGGCCTGACTCGCAGCCTGTGGACTGAGTCCCTGAGCAAATGCCGCCTGACGCAGGCTACCGAGTTCAGCCGCTTTGACAAAAGTGACCATTGAGCGCAACTCATTGAGTGGCATAGCGCTGTCCCCGAAGAAATTATCATGAATTTGATGTCAATCAAGCCATAAATTGTAGGCTATTCAGATGTTAATTTGCGGCATACAGTCATTCTCCTGTCATCAGTCCTCGGCGATTCAGCCTCATCAGGAGAGATTCATGCAAACAGTGACTTTGAACAACGGACTCCTCATGCCCATCCTGGGCTACGGCGTATTCCAGATTACCGATGCCGAGGAGTGTGAACGCTCCGTCACCGCAGCCCTTGAAAGCGGCTACCGTCTGATCGATACCGCCGCCTCCTATCTGAACGAAGAGGCTGTCGGTCGCGGTATCAAGGCCGCGGGCATCGCGCGCCAGGAATTGTTTGTAACCACCAAGCTGTGGGTGCAGCATACCGGCTTCGATCGCACCCGCCAGGCCATCGACGCATCCTTACGCCGCCTCCAGCTCGATTACCTCGACCTCTACCTGATCCACCAGCCCTTTGGTGACGTTCACGGCTCCTGGCGAGCCATGGAAGAGGCCTATCGAGCCGGCAAACTGCGCGCCATTGGTGTCAGCAATTTTCACCCGGATCGCCTCATGGATATCATCGCATTCAATACAGTGAAGCCGGCGGTCAACCAAGTGGAAGTGCATCCTTTTCACCAGCAGGCTGCCAGCGTCGACTTCATGGCGAACAACGGCGTACAGGCACAGGCATGGGCACCGTTTGCGGAAGGTCGCAACCATCTCTTTGAACATCCGACCCTCCTCAACATAGCCGGCAAACACAGCAAGTCGGTGGGCCAGGTCGTGCTGCGCTGGGTGTTGCAGCGAGGCATCGCGACGCTGACTAAATCTGTCCATCGCGAACGTATGGCAGAAAATCTGAATGTCTTTGATTTCGCACTCGATGCCGGCGACATGGCCGCCATCGCCACCCTGGAGACAGGAACAAGCAGTTTTTTCTCGCATCGCGACCCGGACATCGTCCGCTGGATGAGCGAGCGCAAGCTCGACATCTGAGCGATACGACAGGCTGCCTGGCCTGATGCGCACACAGCGCCGTTCTTGCGCCATGCTGAGGCGAGGGTCATCCTCGCCGGCGATCATGCAGGCCTCACCAGGGCGGCCGTTAGGCTCATGGCAGCGCGCCAACTCTAGGGGTGAGGCGGCACCGTGCTCGTCCACTGCAGCAGATCGAGCAAGGAAAAAGGGCCGTCGAGCTCACGTCCATCGGCGTCGACCAGGACGGGAATGCGCAGCTGGTAGCGCTGATAGAGCGCCGCATCATCGACGATGTCATGCACGCTGTAAGTCAGACCCAGCGTCCGTAGATGCTGCTCGGCCTGCTCGCAAAGATGGCAGGCACTGGTGCCGTAAAGGTGGTAGCGCCTCATGACATGGACTCCGCCGGAATACAGAAAAAGCGCAGACGCCCGCGCAGATGCTGAAAGCCGCTGGGCAGCAGGTCATGCTCCTGGCAAGGCAGCGTGGCCTCGGGCTGAAAGCCTTTTTCATCGATCGCCCACCACAGCTCGCCTTGCGGCCGCAAGAGATGGCGCAAGTGCCGCGTCCACACCGCATACTGCTCACGCCAACGAAAACCCTGACGTTGCTGCTCGGCATGATGACTATGCGGGGGTGTTACCAGGATGCGATCGAAACCCTCCTGCTCGGCGAGCGCCACCCAAGGATCCCCCTGCAACCAGATGAGATCCGCTTCGGCATAGCCGTTCAGGGCCCACTGCGTCAACGCCCACTCCTGCATACTGGTGCGCCGATCCCAGCACAGGACTTGCGCCTGTGGCAGGCGCAAGGCGAGGCTGGCATTGCCGGCGAACAGATGCAGTACGCGCGCCGGACGGTCTTCTTGCAAGCGCGCATAGAGGCCCTGCCAGGGCAGATGCCAACCGCTGTCGTCGGTGCGTCCCATGTCGAGACGATAGAGCTGGCCGTCGACCTCGATATCCTGCCAATCCGGCGCTGCGCTGCGCCCGATACGGGCGAGGCGCACCTGTTCCTTGCGCGCCGAAAAAAGATGGCGCAAAGGCGGCAGCAAGGTCGGCCAATCGACCCGCTCATGCCGGGCGATGACTTTGAGCAAACTGCCATAGTACTCGACACGCACATCATCGCCGTCGTAGAGACAGGCAACATCGGCGCTGCGCTGCTGCCAAGCCTGCGCGATGTCCTGCAGCCAAGGCGCCGTCGCTTCGCCATCGGCGCGCAACAGGTGCAAAGGTTTGCATGCACGCACCCGCCCATGCCGCACATAGCGCATCGTGCCACCATGGCTGACTCGCCCCGATTGCAGGTGATCGAGAGCGAGTGCATCCAGGCTTTCTGCATCGGGAGCGATCACCGTCATCGCCGCTCCTGGTGCGTGCTGGCGCGCCAAGCGACCGAGAGCCTGGTACAGAGCGCGCGCCGGACCATCGCTACTCAGCCTTTCGCCATAAGGCGGATTGGTGATGATCAGCGTACCGGCATCACCCGCTGGCAGATCATGCAAGGATCGTTGCCGTAACTGCAGATGCGGCGACAGCGCATCCAGGTTGGCATGCGCTCGCTGCAGGGCCACTGGATCAGCGTCCTGACCCCAAAAACTCTGCCGAACCAGGGCACGGCCACGCTCGCCGCGCTCGGCAGCGACGCGCAGCAGATCCTGCCAGACCTGATCCTCATGATAGTTCCAATGCAAAAACCCGACGCGCTCATGGCGACGCAGACCCGGTGCGATATCTGCGGCCATCATCCAGGCCTCGAGCAGCAAGGTGCCCGAACCACAGAGAGGATCGACGAGGGTGGTGTAATTCCCCGGCCAACCGCTCAGGCGCAGCATGGCGGCTGCCAGCGTCTCCTTGATCGGCGCCGCACCGACCTGGGTACGCCAGCCACGCCGATGCAGGCTGCCCCCCGACAAATCCAGTCCAACCACGACCTCACCACCTTCGGCATGCAAGAACAAGGGGACTTGCGCCGCCTCGGCGTCGACACTGGGGCGGGCTCCGGTCAGAGTACGCATACGATCGACATAGCCATCCTTGCAGCGCAAGGCGGCCAGCTGCGCCGGCCATTGCTTCTGTCCACCGGTCGTGGCGCGCACCGACAAGGTGGCGGTGCTGGCGAAGTGCTGCTCCCAAGGCAAGCTCGCGACCCAGGCAGTGAGATCGCCCAGATCCTGCATGGCGCTGCGATAAAACGGCATCAGCACCCTCGAGGCGAGGCGCGACCAGAGCACTGCCCGATAAGCGGCGACCAGTTCACCGGCGACGAGGACATAGCCGCGACCGCTCTCTTCGACGTGCAGACCCAGTTCCTGCAATTCCTCAGCAAGCCAGTGTTCCAGCCCTTCGGAGCAGCTCACCGAGTAGTCATAAATGTCCATGCAGCCACCTCAGAATCCCGCGCTCATAGCGAAATGCTCAAAGCTTTGGGGGGAATAGAAGAAAATGATTATGGCGCAATTATGACATTCGCGGTAAGACTAAAGCGAGGCGCCCGTACAAGGGTGGGTAGGCCGCCCATCCGCGACTTTTTCGGGGTTCAGGAGCAGGTATCGATGAAAAGACAAAAAAGGGATCGTGGCGAACAACTGTATAGCAAAGGATTCCAGGTGGGGGCTTATGGTCGCTCCATGAGTCTTTGCCCGTATAGCGAGCTGCATCTGCGACAACACTGGATGGCCGGCTGGCGTGAAGGACGCAGCCAGTTTCATCAAGGTGTATCGATCGTCTCCTCGCCGCACCCTGCCGGCGGGCATTGAGTCAGGGTGATCTCGCTGCGCGAGCGCGCCAGGATCATCATCGAAAGACCAGGATCACCACCGAGAGGAGAGTAGCTGTCGTTGTGGTGTTGCAAGCGGGCGGACGACCGTGCTTCATCGCTTCCGGGGGTCGTCTGCCCCGCCTTATTCCCTTTTCAGTGGGCGCATCAGACCGACACGGCAGGCTTCAATGGGCCTGTTTCAGCGCAGCGATGGCGGCGCTGGCCGTGCGTATCAGGCGTGGTCCGGTATAGATCAGGCCCGTATAGAGCTGCACCAGATCGGCACCGGCCGCGACACGCTCAGCGGCGTCCTCGCCCTGCAAGATTCCGCCGACGCCGATGAGCGGTAAACGTCCCTGCAAATGCTCGACCCACAGGCGCGTCTGTGCCAGGGCCAGCGGCTTGAGCGGCGCGCCACTCAGCCCGCCCTTCTCCTGAGCACGTTCATGGCCGTCGAGCCCCGGACGCGAGATCGTCGTATTGGTCGCCGCCACGGCGTCGACGCGACAACGCAGTAGACAATCGGCCATGTCGGCGACTTCCTCCGCACTCAGATCGGGCGCCACCTTGACCACCAGAGGTACATAACGGCCGTGCTGAGTGGCCAACTGATCCTGACGCTCCTTCAAGGGCTCGAGCAGGGCACGCAAGGCCTCGACCGCCTGTAAGGAGCGCAGTCCCTGGGTATTGGGGGAGGAGATATTGAGAACGATGTAACTCGCCAGCGGATAGACGCGCTCCAGGCCGATGCGATAGTCCTGCAAGGCCTGCTCGACCGGCGTCGCAGCATTTTTACCGATATTGATGCCGAGAATGCCAGCATACTGTGCCGCCTCGACGCGACGGACGAGATGATCGAGACCGAGATTGTTGAAGCCCATACGATTGATCAGGGCTTGCGCTGCCGGCAGGCGAAAAAGACGCGGCGACGGATTACCGGGTTGCGCCTTGGGCGTCACCGTCCCTACCTCGATGAAGGCAAAGCCGAGCGCCGCCAAACCGCGCAGATGATCGGCATTCTTGTCGAGACCGGCGGCAAGGCCGACACGATGCGGAAAATTCAGGCCCATGACGCGCACCGGATCGGCTACCGGCCTTTGTCCGAGCAAAGCCGGTAAAACCGCAGCAGCATCGAGGGATGCGAGGACGAAGGCATGCGCCCACTCCTCCGGTAGACAGAACAGCAAGCGCCGAATCAGATCATAGCTCACACGGTTTCTCCTGGCAGCGGCCTATTCTAGCCGAACTGTCGGATAAAGGTGCAGCCCGATCAGAGCAGAGCCATGCCCGACTTTCTGATCGCCGCAAGCTTGAAAGCGAGGTGGGCTCCCATCCGCAGATGGGAGCCCGAGGGCTCAACGCTGGCCGTGCTCATTGGCGAGATAGAACCAGGTATCGAGCACCGAGTCGCGATTCAGCGAGATCGAGTCGATGCCCTGATGCATCAGCCATTGCGCCAGATCGGGATGATCCGAGGGACCTTGCCCACAGATGCCGATGTATTTACCCGCCTTGCGACAGGCCTCGATAGCGCGGGCGAGCAGGAACTTGACCGCCGGATCGCGTTCATCGAAGAGATGCGAAACGATGCCGGAGTCACGATCGAGCCCCAGGGTCAGCTGCGTCAGATCATTCGAGCCGATGGAAAAACCATCGAAGTGCTCGAGAAACTCCTCAGCCAGGATGGCATTGGTGGGCAACTCGCACATCATAATGACACGCAGGCCATTTTCACCGCGACGCAGCCCCTTGTCGGCGAGCAGTTCGATGACCTTGCGCGCCTCACCCACCGTACGCACGAAGGGGATCATGACCTCGACATTGGTCAATCCCATGACATCACGCACTTTCTTCAGGGCACGCACTTCGAGATCGAAACAATCGCGGAAATTGTTCGACACATAGCGCGAGGCGCCGCGGAAGCCGAGCATGGGATTCTCTTCTTCCGGCTCATAGAGCTTGCCGCCGACGAGATTGGCGTACTCATTCGACTTGAAGTCGGACATGCGCACGATGACGCGCTGCGGAAAGAACGCCGCTGCCAGGGTGGCGATGCCCTCAACGAGCTTGTCGACATAGAAATCGACGGGAGAGGCATAGCCTGCCCAACGCTCATCGACCGCCAGCTTGATGTCACGTGGTAGCTGATCGTAATTGATCAGCGCCTTCGGATGCACACCGATCATGCGGTTGATGATGAACTCGAGACGCGCCAGACCCACCCCCTGATTGGGCGTCTGGGCCGAGGAGAATGCTTTATCAGGATTGCCGACATTCATCATGATCTTGAACGGCAGCTTGGGCATGGACTCGATCGAATTGCGCTGCACCTCGAAATCGAGCAGTCCCTCGTAGATGAAGCCGGTATCACCTTCGGCGCAGGACACCGTGACCCCCTGGCCATCGCGCAGGACATCGGTGGCGTTGCCGCAGCCGACGATGGCCGGCACTCCCAGTTCACGGGCGATGATGGCGGCGTGACAGGTGCGGCCACCGCGGTTGGTGACGATGGCGGCAGCGCGCTTCATCACCGGCTCCCAATCGGGGTCGGTCATATCGGTGACGAGGACATCGCCGGGGCGCACCCTCTCCATATCACGGATGCTGGTGACGACGCGCACTTCGCCGGAGCCGATGCGCTGTCCGATGGAGCGCCCCTCACAGAGCACCTTGCCTTTCTGTTTCAGCAGGTAGCGCTCCATGGTACCGGCCGACTGGCGACTTTTCACCGTCTCCGGACGCGCCTGGACGATATACAGGCGGCCATCGTCACCATCTTTGGCCCACTCGATGTCCATGGGCTGGCCATAGTGCTTTTCAATGGTCAGAGCCTGACGGGAGAGCGACTCGATCTCCTGCTCACTGAGGCAGAAGCGCTGCTGCTCAGCGCGATCGACGTCGACGACCTGCGTCGACTTGCCGGCACGTCCGGATTGCGCATAGATCATCTTCTGCGCCTTGCTACCGAGGGTGCGGCGCAGGATGGCCGGGCGCCCGGCCAGCAGCGTCGGCTTATGGACATAGAACTCATCAGGGTTGACACTGCCCTGCACGACCATCTCGCCGAGGCCATAGGAAGCGGTGAGAAAGACGACATCACGGAAACCGGACTCGGTATCGAGGGTGAACATGACCCCGGCTGCGCCAGTCTCGGAACGCACCATGCGCTGGATGCCCGCCGACAAGGCCACGCCATGATGATCGTAGCCCTGATGGACGCGATAAGCGATGGCGCGATCATTGAACAAGGAAGCAAAAACCTCTTTGACCGCGACCAGCACGTTGTCGATACCGCGAATATTGAGGAAAGTCTCCTGCTGCCCGGCGAAAGACGCATCCGGCAGGTCTTCCGCTGTCGCCGAAGAGCGCACTGCCAAAGGCATGTCGTCCTGCCCTTGCGTCAGCTGCTCCCAGGCGGCACGCAGATCCTTCTCTAGCGCCGGTAGCAAGGGCATGTCGATGATCCACTCACGGATCTTGCGCCCGGTTTCAGCCAGCTGCACGACATCATCGACATTGAGCGCCGCCAGGGCGTCCTGGATACGTCGATTCAGGCCACTTTGCTCGAGGAAGTCACGATAAGCCTGGGCCGTCGTCGCAAAACCTCCCGGCACCGAGACGCCCAGGGCCGACAGATGGCTGATCATTTCTCCCAAGGAGGCGTTTTTACCCCCGACGCGTTCGACGTCGTGGCGGCCGAGATGCTGTAATCCTATGACATTCTGTTCCAAGGTCGTGCTCCCTTAAAGCTGCTTGCGGCGGCATGGCGTCTGGATCACAGACACCGGCCAGGATGGGTCGGATCGGTCTTCAACCCGATATCGAACATCACCAGCGTGTCAGCGGCGATGATGTCGCTACGCAGTGTAAACCATACGCACGCAAGCTGCTGAAGCCCATCTTTCATCACCGGCAGCACACCAGACCGCCCAGCAAGGTTCCAAAAAACCCATCAAAGCATTGATTTTTATCTTGTTCTTTGGAAATAACGGGAGTACATCGGCCTCTGGCTAGGCCACCCAGCATTTGCACTAAAAATAAAACTTATTTGCAGGACAAATACTCCTGGCTTTTGCGCAAACTTTCCTCAACCTGAGATCTCTGCATAGAGTGCGCTATATTCCTCGGTCAACTTATGGCGCGGCGCCAGATGTACCAGCGGCAGAGCCTGCTCATGCGATTCGCGCATGATGACCGAAGAGGACAAGGTGCTGCGCAGGACGGGCTGCCCTTCACCGCGCAGTTCCTCGACCAGTCGCTGCGGCAAACTCGCACGCGGCTGGAACTGATTGACGACGATGCCCTCGACCCGCAGATCGGGATTGTGGTCGCGTTGCGTCTCAGCGATATTGTCGAGCAGGCTATACAGGGCGCGCCGTGAAAAGGCATCGCAATCGAAAGGAATGAGACAGGCCTGCGCTGCGATCAGCGCCGACAAGGTATAGAAATTGAAAGCGGGGGGCGTATCGATATAGACCTCGTCATAGTCGGCCTGCAAAACCTTCAGTGCCGCCGCCAGCTTGTAGATCTTGTGTTTGGACTCGAGCAGCTGCTCGATTTCCATCAGCTCCGGATTGGAGGGAATCAGCGCTAGGCGTTCAAACCGTGTCGCATGCACAAAGTCCGACAGCGGCTTTTCCTTGAGCTTGAATGACAAGGTCTGGGCAAAGAATTGCCCGATATTCGGCGTCACCTCATCGTGGCGCCCGAGCAGATACTGACTGGCGTTGCACTGCGCATCGAGATCGACGACCAGCACCCGCCGACCGCGCTCAGCCGCAAGAGCGGCGAGATTGACGGTGATGCTCGACTTGCCGACACCGCCTTTCTGATTGAAGATGACACGCCGCATAGCCTTATCCTCGTGACGTCCGGGTCTAGCGTCGATTCTAGCCAGTGGCGTGCGGCGGCGCTAGCCAAGCCTGAGGTTTAATGGACACGATCGGCATTGCGGCGCAAGAACTCGAGCATCGCCTCAGCTGGCAACGGACGACTGAACCAGTAGCCCTGCAGGACATCGCAGCCCTGAGCATGCAAGAACTCAAAGACGCCCTGCGTCTCGACTCCCTCAGCGATGACGCGCAGGGACAAGCTATGTGCCAGGGCGATCAGTCCGCGCGTGATGGCAGCGTCTTTGTCATTGCTTTCGAGGTCAGCGATAAAGGCGCGGTCGATCTTGAGAACCTGGACGGGTAGCTGGCTGAGGTAGGCCATGGAGGAATAGCCGGTACCAAAGTCATCGATGGACAGACGCACACCGATGTCGCGGATCTGTCGCAGAATACGGACGGCCGCATCGGGATCCTCGACCAGCATCGACTCGGTGATCTCCAGCTCCAGACAAGTCGCCGGCAAACCTTCCTGCGCCAGGATATGCGCCAGCCTTTCGACAAAATCTGGCTCCTTGAGCTGCCGCACCGACAGATTGACCGAGATCGTCTGGGTCATCGCGCACAGGCCCTGGGTCTGCCAGCGCAGCATCTGGCGGCAGGCCTCACGCAAGACCCAGTCGCCGATCTCGACGATCATGCCGGTGTCTTCAGCGAGGGGGATGAAACGCAGCGGCGATACCGCCTCCATATCGCGCGGACTCCAACGCAACAAGGCCTCAAAACCGCAGATCTTGTCATGCCTGAGATCGTACTGTGGCTGATAGACCAAAAACAGCTCGTGCTGTTCCATGGCGCGCCGCAGACGTGCCTCGAGTTTGACGGTCTCGGAGATCTCCGATTCGATCTGAGCACAAAAATACTGAAAATTATTACGCCCCATCTCCTTGGCGCGATACATGGCCATGTCGGCACAACGCAGGAGATCATAGGCATCGGTGCGCCGCTCCGGATAGAGCACGATACCGATGCTGGCGCCGGCATGGACTTCATGCTCACCCAGATGAAATGCTTGTGACATCGCTGCAATGACCTTGCCGGCGACGATGGCTGAAGCCTGACGGGCATCGCCAGCTTCAAGAAGAATGGTGAACTCATCGCCACCGATACGTGCGACGAAATCGGTATCGCGCACACAGTCACGCAGACGATCGGCGATCATCTGCAGCAGGCGATCACCCTGATCATGCCCAAAGCTGTCATTGACTGCTTTGAAACGATCGATGTCGAGAAACAGGAGGGCGAGTTGATGACCGCTGGCTTCGGCAGCGAGCAGGGTCTGCACCAGGGTTTTGGAGAGCAGATTGCGATTGGCCAAACCGGTCAGGGCGTCGAACTGCGCCATGTGCAGCAACTGCTTCTCGGCCTCACGGCGATCACTGATGTCACGAAAAACCAGAACAATGCCGGAAAAGCGCGCCAGTTCCCCTCGCCCCGACATCATCGGTGTCGCGGTGATCTCGAGGGGAAAGATCCGCCCCGAGGCCTGGGCATGGTAGTGGTTACGATCGTGATACGACTTACCCTGACTGCAATAAGCGTACAGGGGGGACTCCAGCCAGCAAAAATTGCTGTCACCCTCCCCCCCAGCCAACAGCAGCTGATCGATGTGCCGTTTCAGGATCCCGCCGCCAGCATGGCCAAGGGCAGCCTCGGCGGCAGGATTGGCAAAGATGACATACCCGTCGACATCGAGCCCGAGTATGCCTTCGCCGACCGAGCGCAGCAGGAGATCATTGCGATCGCGCAGTTCCTGGACCTCGATGAGGCTCTGCCGGATGACGGCGAGGCTATCCCGCAGTTGTCGATTTTTGGCATCGAGTTGCAGAAAAACCTGAACCTTGCGCCGCAGAATTTCCGGCTCGATGGGTTTGCTCAGGTAGTCGACGGCACCGGCCGCATAGCCACGGCTGACATAACGCGGTTCGCTATTGAGGGCGGTGACGAAGATGATCGGGATGTTCTGCGTCTTGCGCGACTTGCGCATCAGCTCGGCGACAGCAAAGCCATCCATGTCGGGCATCTGCACGTCCAGCAACACCACAGCGATGTCGTGTTTGAGCATGAGCGCCAGGGCCGCGTGACCGGAATCGGCCATGAGCAGCTGCGCATCGAAGTCTTCGAGCAGTGCCTCATAGGACAAGAGGTTGGCCTGCTGATCATCGACGATCAGGATGCACTGTTTTTCTTTATTGTTGTTCACACCATTCTCAAGACCCGTGATCAGGAAAGACGGCGTAGCAGACGAGGATGGCCAGCACCGCGCCACAGGCCTCCGTCAACAGCCCCAAAGCCAGCGCATAGCCCTCACGACGTATCCCCACGCTCCCCAAATAGACCGTCACCACATAAAAAATGGTTTCCGTGCTGCCTTGCACCACCGCTGCGACGCGCCCCGGAAAAGAGTCGACGCCGAGCCGATGCAGGGTCTCGAGCAGCAGAACCCGTGCCCCACCACCGCTGAATGGCTTCATCAGTACTACGGGCAAGGCCGGCACAAACGACACCGGAGCACCGAGCGCATGCACGCCCCTCTCCACCCAGGATAGTAGAGAATCGAACAATCCGCTGGCGCGAAAGACGGCCAGTGCCACCCACATGCCGATCACATAGGGAATCAATTGCCAGGCGGTTTCGAGACCTTGGCGGGCGCCGTCAAGAAAGGCTGGATAGACATCGACCTTGCGCCTCTGCGCCGCCAGCAGGATGGCGACGATGAACAGGATCAACAGGGCGTCACCGAAGGTCGCCGCCGTCTGCCACCAGGTCGCCGCCAACAAATGCTGACGCCAGGCCCAAGCCAGCAGCACAGCCATGACGAACAGTGCGCCAGCCAGGCTGAGCAAGAAAGCATCCGGGCGTAAGCGCTGGATACTCATGGTCAGGATGATGGCGCTCGTGAAACCGAGCAGACTGGCGCAGGCGATGGGCAGGAAGACCAGCGCTGGATCGCTGGCACCGGCGGCAGCGCGATAAGCAAAAATGCTCAAAGGCAGAAGGGTCCAGGCGTTGCAATTGAGCATCAGAAACATGATCTGGGCACGGCTGGCACGCTCGCCATCGCCATTGAGTGTCTGTAGCTCCTGCATGGCGCGCAGTCCCCAGGGGGTTGCCGCATTGTCGAGCCCGAGCATGTTCGCCGCCAGATTCATGCTGATCGCCGTCAGCGCTGGATGATCTTCCGGGACATCGGGTAGCAGGCGACGCCAAAGCGGCGCGAGAGCGCGCGCCAGCACGCTCATGGCACCGGAACGCTCAGCGATCTGGAAAAAACCCATCCACAGGCAGAGCATGCCGGTCAGGGTCAGCATCATTTCGACCGCCGCATGCGCCGCCTGCAGCATGGCCGCATTGAGGTGGGCAAAAATCAGGAGGTCGCCGTGCAGATAGCGCCATAAAGCGCTCACTGCACCCAGCACGAAGATCCCGCCCCAGACACGGCTCAACATAGCGTTCATCCCTCATGTCTCATGTCGCCAGGGAGCATAACGCTTCCGCGACAGACGGAGTACAATTCAGCTAAAATGGGATACTCGATGACACAGGCAGGCGCATGGTGACCTCTCCGGCAGACGACCTTCAACGCATCAAGACCGGCGCCATGGAAAGACGCTTTTCCCTGATCAAGGCTGGCGTCATCGCCAGTTCCCGTCTCGCCCTGGCATCGGCAGGCAGCCTTTTTTCCCAACCCGCCGAACGCGATGAACGCCGGCGCGCCGCCTTGCGCCGCCAAAGCGAATACTTCGTCGACGAAGTCGGCAAGCTGAAAGGCAGCGTCGTCAAGATCGGTCAGATGATGGCCCTCTATGGCGAGCATCTGCTGCCCGCCGAGGTAACCCAGGCCCTGCATCGCCTGCACGACTCCACCGCCACACTCGCCTGGTCAGCCATGGATCAGGTCTTGCGCCACGAGCTCAAGGACGCTTATGACGAACTCGTGATCGATCCGCACCCCTTGGGGGCAGCCTCCCTCGGTCAAGTACACCGCGCGCGGCGGCGCCGCGATGGGCAGGAGCTCTGCCTGAAGATTCAGTACCCTGGCGTCGCTGCAGCGATCGACAGCGATCTCGACTTGGTCACTCGCCTGATGCGCTTGTCGCAGCTCATCCCGCAAACGCGCGAGTTCGATGAATGGCTGCAGGAAGTGCGCGCGATGATGCACCGCGAGGTCAACTACCCGCTCGAACGCGAGACGACCCGACGCTTTCATGATCTGCTGGCACAGGATGCGCGTTATGCCGTGCCGCAGGTCTTCCCCGAATACTGCAGTGAGCACATCCTCTGCACCAGCTATGAACCCGGACTCAGCGTCAATGATCCACGCGTCGCTGCCTTGTCGCAGGAACGCCGCAACCGCCTCGGTATGGCCGCTCTCGAACTGTGTGCGCAAGAGGTGTTCACCTGGGGCGAGATGCAGACCGACCCCAACTTCGGCAACTATCTCATCCGCATCGCCGACAGCGATGACCATGACCGCATCGTCTGCCTCGACTTTGGCGCTGTGCGCGACTTTCCCGAGCCCTTGATCCACCTGGCGCGCGCCCTGACCGCCGCGGCTTTTGACCGCAATCTGCCGGCGATGCTGCAGGCCATGCAAGGCTTCAGTTTCTTCGACCAGCTCTCACAAGCGACCCGCGAGCGGCTCGCCGCTCTGCTGTTTCTCGCCATCGAGCCTTTCGCCGATCCAGCCAGCATCGATGCGCGCTATCTCGATGAAAACGGCGACTACTGCTGGGCGCGCAGCGAACTGCATAGCCGCGCCATGGGCGCCGCAGCGCGCACGGCGACTCACTTCGAGTTCACCGCTCCGCCCAAGGAGCTGATGTTCGTCAGCAGAAAGCTCATGGGCGCCTACACCTTCATGACCGTCCTCGATGCCCGCACCCAGGCCCGTGCGATGCTCGGGCACTACCTCGGGCAATTCCGCGCCAGCCGGTGAGCTCAAGGAAAATAGCGTGCGCCTCAGCTGAGACTGAGGCGCCGCAGTTGCAGCAAAGCGTCACGCAAGCGCGCAGCCGCCTCGAACTCGAGATTTTTTGCCTTCTCATGCATATCGCGCTCGAGCTCCTGAATTTTCGCCTGCACGTCGGCGAGCTGATGCAAGTCCTCCAGATTGACGACATCACTTCGCCGCGCCGACCGTGTGCTGCCGCGACCAGGAACAGGCGCAGCGTCGAGAATATCGATGATGGCGCGCTCGACACCGCGCGGCGTGATGCCATGCTGGCGGTTGTGTTCGACCTGTAGCAAGCGACGTCTCTGTGTCTCCTCGATGGCACGCTGCATGGAGGCGGTCTGCCGATCAGCATAGAGGATGGCCTTGCCATGCAGATGACGCGCGGCACGACCTATGGTCTGGATCAAAGAGCGGTCGGATCGCAAGAATCCCTCTTTATCGGCGTCCAAAATGGCTACCAGCGATACCTCCGGCATGTCCAGGCCCTCACGCAACAGATTGATGCCGACCAGGACATCAAAAACCCCCAAGCGCAGATCACGAATGATCTCGACTCTCTCCACCGTATCGATGTCCGAGTGCAGATAGCGCACCTTCACGCCATGCTCGTGCAGATACTCGGTGAGATCCTCAGCCAGAC
Organism: Pseudomonadota bacterium; assembly: GCA_021833365.1. Classification (GTDB taxonomy): domain Bacteria; phylum Pseudomonadota; class Gammaproteobacteria; order Pseudomonadales; family Moraxellaceae; genus JAJZHK01. Next base: position 16,343 of record JAKBFV010000022.1, read on the forward strand.
GCTTGGTCAAGGTAGTGACCAGAACACGCTCATCGGCAGCGGTGCGCCGGCCTATCTCGGAGAGCAGATCATCGACTTGATGCTGTGCTGAGCGAATTTCGACTTCCGGATCGACCAGCCCGGTGGGGCGCACGACCTGCTCGACTACCTGCGCACTGTGCTCGATCTCGTAAGGCCCCGGGGTCGCCGAAACAAAAATGCACTGTGGCGCGATTCTCTCCCACTCAGCAAAACGCATGGGGCGGTTATCCAGGGCGGAAGGCAGGCGAAAGCCATAATTGACGAGATTTTCCTTGCGCGAACGGTCGCCTTTGTACATGGCGCCGATCTGCGGCACGGTGACATGCGACTCATCGATGAACAGGAGGGCATCAGCCGGCACATAATCAAAAAGCGTCGGCGGCGCCTCGCCCGCCTGCCGTCCCGATAAGAAGCGCGAGTAGTTCTCGATGCCGGAACAATAGCCAAGCTGCTGCAACATCTCGATATCAAAACGGGTACGCTGTTCCAGCCGTTGCGCCTCCACCCAACGCTCCGCCTGTGTCAAAGACGCCAGTCGTTCGCGCAGCTCCTCCTGGATCAGGGGAATGGCGGCGTGGATACGTTCCGCTGGCGTCACATAGTGATTCTGGGGATAGATCGTGGCACGCGTTGTCATCTGCACGAGCTGCCCGGTCAAAGGATCGAACCAGCGCAGAGCCTCAACCTCATCATCGAACAACTCGATGCGCAGAGCGTCTTTTTCGGACTCGGCGGGGAAAACGTCGATGACGTCGCCACGCACACGATAGCTGCCGCGCACCAGATCGACATCATTGCGCGTGTACTGCATCTCCGTCAGTCTCTTCAGGATGGCGCGCTGATCGATACGATCACCGCACGCCACATGCAGCAACATCTTCAAATACGCTTCAGGATCACCGAGACCATAGATCGCCGACACCGTCGCGACGATGATGGCATCGCGGCGCTCGAGCAGGGCTTTGGTCGCCGACAGGCGCATCTGCTCGATGTGAGCATTGATCGAAGCGTCTTTTTCGATATAGGTGTCGGAAGCCGGCACATAGGCTTCAGGCTGATAATAGTCGTAGTAAGAGACGAAGTATTCGACGGCATTGTCTGGAAAAAAACTCTTGAATTCGCCATAGAGCTGCGCCGCCAAGGTCTTGTTATGCGCCATGATCAAGGTCGGCCTTTGCGCCTGGGCGATGACCTGGGCCATGGTGAAGGTCTTGCCGGAGCCGGTCACGCCGAGCAGGGTCTGATGCAGCAGACCATCCTCCAGCCCCTGCACAAGAGCGGCGATGGCTTTCGGCTGATCGCCCGCCGGCGCATAGGCCGTTTTCAGCTGATAAACGCTCACGCCACCTCCGCGATACGGTATGTATGTACCCGACAATCCGTTATCATAACGCACTCAGACATCATTCATCCGATGAGGTATGCCCCGTGGATATTCAATTGTCGCATCGCGTCCTGGCGATCAAGCCCTCTCCCACCCTGGCGGTCACCAACCGTGCTGCCGAGCTCAAGGCGGCTGGTCGCGACATCATCGGCCTCGGGGCCGGCGAGCCGGACTTCGATACGCCTGAGCATATCAAACGCGCTGCGATCACCGCGATCGAGAAGGGCTTCACCAAATACACGGCTGTTGACGGCACCCCGGGTCTGAAAAAAGCGATCATCGCCAAATTCCAGCGCGACCAGGGCCTGCACTATGAGCCCTCGCAGATCCTCGTCTCCTGCGGTGGCAAGCAGAGCTTCTTCAACCTCAGCCTGGCACTGATCAATGCCGGTGACGAAGTGATCATCCCGGCCCCCTACTGGGTCTCCTATCCCGACATGGTGCTCATCGCCGAAGGCAAGCCCGTGTGCATCGAGTGTCCGCAAGAGCAGAACTACAAGCTGACCGCGGCCCAGCTCGAAGCGGCGATCACGCCGCGCACTCGCCTCCTCGTCCTGAACTCGCCCTCCAACCCCACCGGCATGGTCTACACGCGCGAGGAACTTTTAGCCCTGGCCGAAGTACTGCGCCGTCACCCGCAGGTCCTCATCGCCACCGATGACATGTACGAGCACATCATCTGGACGCCGGAGAAGTTCGACAACATCGTCACCGTCGCACCTGACCTCTACGACCGCACCATCGTGCTCAATGGCGTCTCCAAAGCCTACGCCATGACTGGCTGGCGCATCGGCTACGCCGCCGGCCCCAAAGTGTTGATCAATGCCATGAAGAATGTGCAGTCGCAGTCGACGTCCAACCCCACCTCGATCTCGCAGGTGGCCGCCGAGGCCGCCCTGAACGGACCGCAGGACGTTCTCCGCCCCATGGTCGATGCCTTCAAGCGCCGCCACGACCTGGTCGTCGCCGGACTGAATGCCATTCCCGGCATCCACTGCTCAGCTGCCGATGGCGCTTTTTATGCCTTCGCCAACGTGAGCGCCGCCATGGAGAAACTCGGCTTCGCCGACGATATCGCCTTCTCCGAACACCTGCTCGAGCGCGTCGGAGTCGCCGTCGTGCCCGGATCAGCCTTCGGCCTCGCGGGCCATATGCGTATCTCCTACGCCACTGCCGATACCATCCTGGTCGACGCCTTGCAACGCATCGCACAAGCCCTGGCTTGAGACAGCAGCGGGGGCCGCAAGGCCTCCGCATCCTCCGGCGAGGAGCAGGCAGCAACGGCAAAATTATCGTTAAGAGCCTTGACCCCTGCGGAGACTGCCCTTATCATTCGCGTCCGCTACGACATTCCCCGATAGCTCAGTCGGTAGAGCAAATGACTGTTAATCATTGGGTCGCTGGTTCGAGTCCAGCTCGGGGAGCCATTTCAGCGCACAGCCGCCAGCACCGCAGCTTTCACTCCAGTCTTTGTTCCAGAACCACAAGTGCCTGGGCGGATGCTTACCGTCTACCAGAAGCCCATCATCGGCATTCGATGATTATCTTGCTGTCGTCTCTGCAATCAGCACATCGGCTGGGATGCCAAGCTTACGGTGCAATTTCCGGATCATGGCCAGCGTCAGCAGCGGGCGCTTGCGGTTCAGGATTTCGTCAACACGATGACTCTTACCGATCATGGGCTCAAGATCTTTGACGGACAGTCTGCTCTGATCCATACGGAATTTGATGACTTCCACCGGATCAGGAGCCGTGATGGGCATGTGCTTGGCTTCGTAGGCCTGCACCAGCATGGCCAGGATATCGAAACGATCACCCTCCGGCGTGCCTAGGTCAAGGGCGAATTCCATCAAGACCGTCATCTCTTTGAGCGTGGTCCTGTAGTCTGCTTCGGTATAGATAGGGCGGATTTCCATGTTTTCCTCCGTGGTTATCGACACCCTCCCCGGCCTGAAGCTGGAGATTCCTACGGCGCCACGCATGGATGACTCCGCCCATAGTCGCTTCGGTGGGTTCCCGCGCATCTTTTAGAAAGCAGAAATCTGACGCTAGCCTCCTGGTCGGCGCTTCATCGCCACCCTGAATGTTAGACTCTGGTTAGCCATGTCCGAGCAGTTTGTGCAAGGTCTCGGCGATGATACGATCGGCGGCTTTGCTGGCATCCGTGAGCTCACGATCATAGATCGTGGTGACATAGCTGGCTGATGCCGCACTGACTTTAGATTGCAATACATCCTGGCCTTGCTCCTGATCGCTATCGATATCAACAGTCATCGACATTCCGGGTCGTAAAGGATGTCTTTGCAACTCCTCGCGATTCAGGCTGATGCGCACCGGGATACGTTCAACGATGTGGATGTAGTTACCTGTCGAGTTATCGGGTGGAAAAAGACTGAACGTGCTGCCCCCAGCCGGCTCAATGCCTAAAACCTGACCATGATAAGTATGCTCTTCGACATGACTCGCAGCGACCATGATGACCGGCTGCCCAGGTCGCAGATGCCGCATATCAGTTTCCCGGATATTGGCAGTGACCCAGAGATCCTGCAAAGGGATGATATTCATCAGCAACTGCCCAGTGGTGACATTCTCACCTGCTTGGATGCGCCGGTTGGCAATATAACCGTCGACAGGAGCACGTGTACGGGCACGATAAAACTGAATATAGCTGGTCATGAAAGCGGCGCGCTTTTGCAACACCTGCGGATGCTCGGCGACCGTGGTATGCGCAATTTCAGCCCATGCTTTCTCATACTTGGCCTGCGCTGCCTCCATCTGGCGATGCACAATGGTGATGTCGGCCTGGGTGTCACTGACCTTGATCTGAGAAACGGCGCCGCCCTCTGCGGCTTCGGTATAGCGTCGCAAATCTTCGCTGAGTTTTTCCTGTTCCGCCCGTAATGTGCTGATCTCACGGGCATCCTGATCGGACTGCTCGACGGCACTGTAAATCTGCCGCACCGCATCAGCCAGGGCGGCAGCATCGCCATTCATGCGCTGTCGTGACAGGCTTTGTTCTTCATCGACCAACACCTGCCCTGCCCGCACCGGCATACTGTTGTCGACATGCACCTGCGTGATGACACCCGGCACCAGGGCTTGCACGGGGATGACATTGCCAGCGACGTAGGCATCGTCGCTGCGAATATGCCGACTAAGAAACAGCCCATCATAGATCCAGGCCAGGATCAGCATCAGAAGTATCAGGACCAGAACATGACTCAGACGGCGATAACGGGTTTTCCTGCGTTCACGATGACTCATGGTGATCACTCTCCGCCGCCAAGATCTGTGGCCGTATCCGTAAGGGCATCCAGCCAGAGCAAACGTTCCTGCAAATAAGCGATATCAGCGATGACTGTCGCCCGTTCGGCGCTGACAAGCTCCTGGCGAGCAGTGATACCGCTGTCAAAGCCACGCTGTGCGATGGCGAGCAAGCGCGTCTGTCGATGCCGATAGGTCTTCAGGTCCTCGAGCTTGTAGCGACTCTGCTGCAGTTGCGATAGATCCGTGGCGACCGCCTGAGCTGCATGCAGAAGACTATCGTTATAGGCGTAGACCGCTGCGGCATAATCCGCCGCACTGGCATGGTACTGGGCGTCGAGGGCGCCGCCTTCAAAAATGGGCAGATGAATGGCTGGCCCGAGGGCGTAACCCGAGCTTCGTGCGCTCAGCAGACGATCCAGACCGATGCTGTCAAAACCGAGCATGGCGCGCAAATCGATATTTGGATAATACTGCGTGACCGCGAACTTCTGCCGATGTGCTGCCGCGCGCACCCGCCACAGGGCCATCTGGATATCCGGGCGGGAAGCCAGCCTGTCGAGATCGATGCGCTGCGGCAGCGGCAGATCATCGACATTGGCCACCTGCAAACTGGTGGGAGGAGGCGCGACGGAAGGTGCCTGTCCGATCAAGGTCATCAAGGCCCATTGCAAAGCCGCATATCGTTGCTGGAGATCGCGTTGCTGCGCCAAAATCTTGTCCCGTTCGCCTTGCTGGGCGAGCAGCTGCGATAAAGGCGCCGTGCCGGCCTGTACAGCACTGCGGCTGATGCGAGTAGCTGTCGTCGCCAGATCGAGCAAGCGCTGTTGGCGCTCGAGCAGCCAAGCCGCACTCTGCCAAGCGAAATAGGTCTTGATCAAAGCTGCGGTGAGCAGAAGTCGGCTCCAGCGTTCACTCGCCTGCGCTAGTTGTGCCTGATCGCTGGCGATAGCCGTCAGATCCCGATACTCCCCCCAAAAATCGAGATGGTAGTCGATATCCAGTGGGCTGAATGCGGCGTAGTCATACGTCTGGCCATTGTAGATGGCGCGCGCGCCGTTATAGGAATTGCGCAAATTCTCGAGGTCAGCGTGTGCTTGTGCGTGCGGCCAAAGTTGGGCCCCAGCCTGGTCGATGCGATATTGCGCCGCTTGCATGCGCGCATGTGCCTGCGCCAGGCTCAGATTGTCATGCCAGGCCATGGTCAACCAGGTTTGCAAGCATGGGTCGTGGAAAATAGACCACCAGGCAGGTGTCAGCCCAGGTCCCGCAGGTGCCGGCACCACCAGCGAGGTCAGCACAGGCGGCGGATCTTGCAGCCGAGGGACACAAGCCACCAGAGTGAGGAACCAAGGTAGCAAGAGCAGTGATTTGTTCATACATCCTCCCCCATCGTCTCGATGAGGCGCTCAAGGTCGTCGACGTGGCGTGAGAAATGAAAAGTACTGGCGAGCCACACCATGACGGCCAGCAACACAAAGCCCTCAGCGAGCTGCTGAAACATGATATGAAAGGTCAACCAGCCACTTTCCTGCAGAAGACGCTCCTGCAGGCGATGAAAAATCGGTGTGCCAGGCTGTGGAACAGTGTTCGACAAGCCCTGTAGAAAGGCCATCATGCCAGCCGGGCTGGAGGTGGTCAGGCGGTTGCGCGCCAGATCAGCCGCCCGATCCCAGAGAATATCGGACAAGGCGATCGACCAGGCGGTTGCGATATTGCGCACGGCATTGATGACATCGATGGCATGTACCTGCTGAGCCGCTGGCACATTGCTCAGGATGATGGCATTCATCGGCGTCAAAAAGTAACCGAGCGCGACCCCTTCGAGCAGCTGCGGCCAAAACAGGGTGTCCCAGGTGGCTGGGCGGATATATTCACCCATCCAGAAAAAACATAGAGCAAAGATGAGCAAGGCCAGGGACGCCAGAAGACGTGGATCATAGCCATGTTGAATCATGAAATGGGCATGCAGGCTCAAGGGTTTGGAGCCGAGCAAAAGCGGCAGGAAGAGCAGGCCCGCATGCCAGGGGGTATACGCATCGATGGCCTGCAGACGCAGGATATACTGGACCACCGAGCCCTGAATGCCCATAAAAGCCAGACACAGCAGCAGCAGCCCGAAACTGAAATTGCGCCGCCGAAACAGGGAAACATCGATGCAGTGCTCGCCGCCACGGTCACGGTCATACCGAATCCAGAAAAAGCAGATCAGAATCGCTGTGCCGCTGAACAGATAGAAAGAAGCTATCTCATGCCCGCTCAGATCCGTCAGAATCCCCAGATTCAAACCCGTCTGCAGGGCAAGAATGATGGCCGCCAGGTGCACCCACGCTGACAGTTGCCTGCTGCTCGCTGGCGAGACCTCCATCTCTTTTTTTTGTTGCGGCGCCAAGGCCCAGATGATTGCCGCGATGAGCACGGACAACGCCGAAAAAAGGATGAACAGATAACGCCAGTCATCGAGCTGATAGGCAAAATAGCCGCCAAGAGCCGGCCCGATAGAAAAGGGCACAAAGGCGATCAAGCCCCAGAACGCCGTCGCGATACGATGCTTGCCCTGACGGTACTGCTGTAGCAGAAGCGTCAGTGACGGCGCCATACTGAGCCCGGCCGCCAAACCTTGGAGCAGACGGCAAACGACATAGCCCGGATAGAAAGATAGCGAGGCTATAACCCCAAGGCCGCTCGCGGCAAAGGTCAGATAAGCAGCGATGGCCAGAGATCTCGCGCCCAAGCTTCGCATCAAGGGGCGAGCGATCAAGATGGCGAGCCCCATACAGGCAACATAGTTGCACTGCCCCCAGGCGGCATAGGGTACGGCGCGTCCCAGGCTGCCAGCGACATTCGGCAACATCGGTAGAAAAGCTCCTGCCCCCAGCAGGACGAGAATATGACCGCAGGCGAGAGCGCCATTGAGTAGAAAAAATGGCAACACTGGCAGTTTACGGGTGTAGCGATGCCAGGCTCTCATGGGTGCGATGGGCAGGAAAAATCACAAACCCCATCCCTGTACTCACCACCACTGACTCGTACGATCATACTCATCCGCCACCTTTAGCTCACGACTGAAAGGCGGCCATTCTAGGCGGACCGGACAGCGCACACCACAAAAACATCATGATATGATATATTTATTATTCAAATAGTACGCACCATCCCCCCCCACGATGCGCGCGCCGCTGCGGCTTTGGGTGGAACTGCGCTGAGCATTTGGCGCTGACCTGATGCTATAATCTCACCGGCATCAGCGGCCATCACCGATGCCGCCACTTGAGACTGTGAAGCTGCGATGGAGTCGTCGTGAATCACCCCTGGTCAAGGATCTATCAGCGTATCTCGATCTACCGATGGCATGATCCATCGACTTGGCTGGAACGTGGGATCGTTTGGATCTATGCCATCCTCGTCGGGCTCGTCGTCAGCTTCTATGTACGCTTGAGCGAAGAGGCTCTCGTCGGCTACCGCTGGTGTCAACAGCACCTCGGCTATGGCCTTCTCGCCCTCACCCCACTGGGCACGATGTTCATCGTGTTTTGTGTCCGCCGTTATTATCCTGGCAGCGAAGGCTCCGGCATTCCGCAGGTCATCGCCGCCTTGCGTGACACACGCCGTCTGGCGCAGCTACGCGGCCTGGTATCGCTGCCTATCGCCCTCGCCAAGATCCTTCTCGGTGCTTGCGCCATCGCGCTCGGCTTATCGACGGGACGCGAAGGTCCTTGTGTGCAGATCGCCGCATCCCTGATGCGGCAATGCACACGCTGGCTACCTGGGTCTTCGCGACTGCAGCCCGATCAGCTCATGCTGGCAGGAGGTGCCGCGGGGATCGCCGGTGCCTTCAACACGCCTCTGGCCGGCATCGTCTTTGCCATTGAAGAACTCTCGCGTCAGTTCGAGGAAGGCACCAGTGGCGTCCTGCTGACGGCGATCATCCTCGCCGGCATGGTCTCGACGTCACTGCTGGGCAACGGCTTGTATTTTGGGCATGTGCGCATCCACACCCAGGCTCATCTCATCACGGACGTCTTCATGTGCGCCCTGGTCTGTGGTGTCTGTGGCGGTCTTTTTGCACAGCTTTTTATTTTTGCCGCCCAAAAATCACGTTTTTTTCGCTATTGGAAGTCCGAGCACCCCTATATCAACGCAGCTACCTGCGGTGCGGCCGTGGCACTTCTTGCGTTGTTCACCGCTGGCAGCGTCAATGGCTCCGGCTATGACGTGACTCACGATATGCTCATGCACGGGCAGCAAGTGAGTCTGAGCTTCGCTCCCCTCAAGGCCCTGGCGACCTGGCTATCCTTTCATAGCGGCGTACCTGGCGGACTCTTTGCGCCAACACTGGCCATCGGCGCCGGCATCGGTCGAGATCTGCAAGCCGTGCTCGCCGGTGACGCCAATCTGCTCTATGTGCTCGCCATGGCTGGATTTCTGGCGGCGGTGACACAAGCCCCGATTACCGCCAGTGTCATCGTCATGGAGATGATCGACGGACATACCACGGTTATGGGCTTGCTGGCGGTCACCCTGCTGTCTTCGCTGATCGCACGCATCTTCAGTCCGCCGCTTTATGCGACCCTGGCGTTGAATTACCTCGCGGCAACCAACGCTCTTCCAGCAGCGTCAGAATCGCTGCCAGCAGTCGTTCAGGATCAGGCGGACAACCCGGCAGATAAGCATCGACCGGTATGAGATCACCGATACCGGCCTCACAGGCATAAGTCTTGGCAAAGACGCCGCCATCACGCGGACAATCCCCCATGGCGAGCACCATCTTCGGTGTCGGCATGGCCTGATAGGTGCGCCGCAAAGGCTCGATCATGGCGCGGCTGACGGGCCCTGTGATCAGGAGCAGATCGGCATGTCGTGGGCTGGCGACGAAACGCACCCCCTGGGCTTCGAGATTGTAAAAGGGGTTGTGCAAGGCTTGTATCTCGAGCTCACAGGCATTGCAGGAGCCGGCATCGAGATGACGGATGAATAAGGAGCGCCCAAGCAGGGCGCGTATATCACGAGTCGATTCGGGGAGAAGAGGCTCCTCGGTCAGATTACCCCACTGCCCTATCTTGCGTAGATATTTCCACATCAGAGGTCACACCCCGCATAGGCCAGATTGAATGATTTGTTGATGAGCGGAAAATCAGCGACGATATTGCCCATGATCGCCCATTCGAGAGCAGGCCAGTTATTCCAGGACGGCTCGTGCAGATGCAGGCGCGTGAGCTTGCCAGCGACGACATGCAAGGCGCAGATGAGCTCGCCGCGCCAGGACTCGACCGCGCCCCAGGCACAGGCATGCATCGGCAACGCCGGCAGCTCGGTCAATGTCGAGGTCTGCTCGGCCTGCAGACGCTGCGTCAGCTCCTCGAGCAACAGCAGGGAATTTTGAATCTCATCGAAGCGGACGGCAACGCGCGCTGCCACATCGCCGCTGCCATGTAGGGCCACCGGGACGGTCAATGCCTGATAAATCCCCCAGGGCAGATCCCGGCGTAAATCCTGATCCTGGCCGGAGGCCCTCCCGACCAGACCGATGACACCACACCGCGAGGCCTGTTGCGCACTCAGACAACCGGTTCCGAGCAGACGCTCCTGTAAGCCTTCATGAGCACCATATAGATCGCACAAGGCACTGACTTCCTGACGCAAATGCGCATATTCAGCGCTCATCTCGTGTAATGCAGATGGCGCATCACGGAGATGGACACCACCAGGCCGGATGCAGTCCATCATCAGACGGTGACCAAAATAGTGCCGCTGACCGCGTAGCCAGCGCTCCCGCAAGCTGGAAAACCAGGTCATACCCAAGGCCCAGCCAGCGTCCTGAGCCAAGGCACCGAGATCACCGAGGTGATTGGCGATGCGCTCGCGTTCCAGGAGGACTGCGCGCCACAGCTCTGCTGCCGGAGGCACGGCACACCCGGTGATTTCTTCCAGTGCTTGCGCGTAAGCCCAACTCATCGCGACCGTGCTGTCACCACAACTCCGCGCTACCAGGGGAGCCACCTCTTCGATGGGACGCTGCGTCGCCATCCATTCGATGCCCTTATGGGTGTATCCCAGCCGCTCTTCCAGGCGCAAGACCTTCTCACCGACCACCGAAAAGCGGAAATGACCAGGTTCAATCGTGCCAGCATGCACAGGGCCGACGGCGATTTCATGCACACCCGGGCCAGTGACACGGATGAAGTTATAAGGCCGGTCCTGCCAGGGGAGACTGGCCGGTGGCACATCGCGTAAGGGGACAAACGAGGCAGGCCAGCCATGCCGCAACCAAGGACGGCGATCGACCTGCTCCCCCACCGCCAGCAACCCCGTCATCTCGGCAACCACCCTTTGCCAGCGATCGGCGGCCGGATAAAGATCGGCGATGTCAGGATAATCTTCCCCGGCAGCCAGGGACAGACTCATCACGTCATGCTGACCCGGACGTTTGACGATGGCATACAGCGTGCACGACACGGCGTCAGCATAGAGGCAGAGCAGAGTATCACCGGCTTCAGCTGCCTGCTCCAGGCTGGCACGCCAAGCCGGTGCTGACAGCGCATGGGCGACGAAGCGTGCTGGATTCATCAGCTCCCTCCCAGGATGATCGCCGCTTGCTGATAAGCCTGCAGCACGACCGGTGGCAAGTACAGACCCAAAAAAGCCGCCAGACCGAGATGCACCAGCAAAGGTAGGCGACGGGGGCGATACGGCAGGATGCGCATATGCGTCGGTGCCTCTTGCCCAAGAGTCATGCTCTGGGTCGGACCGAGCAAACCCAGCAGGGCCAGGAGCAGGGCCAGTGCTACCAGCGGCAGCAAACTCGGCTGCTGCGCCAGCAAGCTGGAAAAGATCATGAACTCACTGCGGAACATGCCAAAAGGTGGCAGTCCCAAAATGGCCAGAACCCCGATGAGCAAACTCCAGCCTATGCGCGGGCTGACCCGTACCAGGGCACGCAGGTCGGCGATCTTCTGGCTCCCGACTTTCTGAGCGGCGTGACCCGCTGAAAAGAAAATGGCTGACTTGATCAGAGCATGCAGGGTCATATGCAGGAGCGCCGCTATATGCGCCCATACGCCGCTCAAGCTCAAGGCCAGCGTGATCAACCCCATATGCTCGATCGAGGAGTAGGCAAAAAGCCGCTTGACGTCTTTTTGTACAAGAATCGCCAAAACCGCCACGACCAGGGTCAATACGCCTAGCACCAGCAAAAGATGATCGCTCCAGTGTGCGGGCAGAACGCCGTCGGCGAGAATCTTGCAGCGCAGCATGGCGTAGGTAGCGACATTGAGCAAAAGACCGCACAGTACCGCTGAAATGGGTGTCGGACCTTCGGCATGAGCATCTGGCAGCCAGCCATGCAGGGGCACCAGACCCATCTTGGTGCCCCACCCCAGCAACAGAAAGATGAAGGCAATGGCCATGATGTGGGCATCCAGATGGCTGCGTATCTGCCAAAGATGGGTCCACAGCAGGGTCTGCTCACCACCACCAATGACACGATCCGCCGCCAAATACAGAAGGATGAGACCGAACAGTGCCTGCGCGATACCGACACCACAGAGTATGAAATACTTCCAGGCTGCTTCCAGGCTGGCCGGTGTTCGGTAGAGACTGACCATGAGAACGGTCGACAAGGTGGCCGCCTCCATGGCCACCCACATCAGTCCCATATTATTGACGCTCAGCGCCAACAGCATGGTGCCGAGAAAAAAGGCAAAGACACTGTGATAAAGGCGTAGACGGGCGGGACTCAAACGGCCACGGTCGAGTTCGACGCGCATATAAGGACCGGAAAAAATCGACGTCGTCCAGGCCACCAAACAGGTCAAAGTCAAAAACAGGCCGTTGAGGGCGTCGATATGGAAGAGCTCGCCACACCAGCTTTGCGCCCCCCAGCGCAAGACCGTGCTGTAAAGCCAGACAGAGGCCAGAAAAATCGTCAAGGTGACCAGCGTATTCAGTCGTTCCGCGCTGGCACGATGCCCCCCCAGGGCCTGGACGATGGCCAAAACGATCGGCGCGATGAGCATGATACTTAAGGCGATCATGAGCGTCCCCCACGCCACTGCCCGACCTCACGCGTATCGAGATGGGCCGCCTGTACGCGTACATGCAGAAGAAAAACCGCCAGCACCAACATACCCATGAGAAGATCCAGTGCCATGCCAAGTTCGATGAGCATGGGCATGCCATTGGTCGTCACCGTCGCAGCAAAAATCAAAGCATTCTCGAGCGCCAGGAAAGCGATGACCTGAGCGATGGCGCGCGTGCGCACGATCACCATCAACAAGGATAGAAGTACACAAGCCAGGGCGATGCCGAGGCTGCGCCCGGCGATACTCAGGGTCAAAACTTGCAGAGGACGCGCCAGATCGAAGGCGAGGATGACCAGGGCAATACCGATGAGCATGATCGTCGGCATATTCACCAAAGCCTCACGATCCTGGTGCAGACCTAAGCGCGCCAACAAGCGCAATAACACCCATGGTAGTAAAAAGACCTTGCTCAACAAGGTGATGAGAGCAGAGATATACAGATCCTGCTGATGACTGAGATGGGCAACCATCATGATGCAGAGGACGAGCACGGCACCCTGCCAAGCATAAAGATGAATCAATTGTGCCATGCGGCGCTCGCGCAGCATGGCAAAGCTGAGGATGAGTATCAGCGAGACCAGCATATGCAGGGACTGTAGTGCGTGCGACATCTCAGGTCTCCAGCAGGACATGCACCAGCATGCCCATGACGCCAAACATGAAGGCCGTCCCGAGAAACTCAGGGACGCGGAAGATCCGCATTTTGGCGCTCAGGGTTTCCATAACCGCCAATGCTCCGGCCAGCAGCAGCAATTTGAGCAGAAGGCTGGCGATGCCGCTCCCTAAGCCAGCCAGACCAAACTGCGCGGCTATTCCCCAAGGACAGAATAAATCGATAGCGAGTCCTGAATAAATCAGCAGTTTAAGATCGCTGGCCCAGGTCATCAGGGCGAGATGACGACCTGATGTCTCGAGCAGCATGGCCTCATGAATCATGGTCAATTCGAGGTGAGTATCCGGATTATCGATCGGCAAACGGGCATTTTCCGCCAAAGCCACCATGATGAAAGCGGTAGCAGCAAAGACCATGCTCGGTGACAGGGCGGGTGGTCTGGAGAGCAGGGTCGCAACGATACGGGTGAGCGAGGTCGATGACGTCGACATGCCAGCGATGAATAGAACGGTGAGGAGCGCCGGTTCTGCCAGAAAACCCACCAGCATCTCGCGCCGCGCGCCCAGGGAACCGAACGAAGTGCCTTGATCCATCGCTGCCAGCGCCATGAGCATCCTGACCGCGCCGAGCAGTCCGACCAGAGCGATGACATCGGCGACCGGCGCTAGAGGCAATGACAAGGAATACCAGGGAATGATGCCACAGACCAGGACCAGCAGGGAGAAAACGAGATAAGGCACGATGCGAAAAAGTGGCGAGGCGTTTTCACCGAGGACCACTTCCTTGTGCAGAAGCTTATAAAGATCGCGATAAGTCTGGAATATGGACGGACCACGGCGATTTTGCAGGCGAGCACGCAAATACCGAATGCAGCCACCATAGCCAGGCGCCAGGAACACGGCCAGAAGCATCGAGGTCAGTTGTCCGATGATCATGACATCACCATGCCCAGAAGAACGATCAAGGTCGCAAAGCTCATGCCGAGATACCAGACCAGCGATGGGCGTCCATGCGTCTGCAGTCGCTGCCAGGTGCGCCAGGTGCGCAGCAGTGGCCGATAGATCCACAACCAGAAACGATCGATGACGGCGACGCGATAAAAGGGATGGCGATCATCCACCTCAGGTAAATGCCGTCGCAAACTCATGACCGGTTCAAAGATATGCCGAATGGGTTGGCCAAAACCCTCGGCGGTGTCCTGCATACGCGCACCTTGCCAAGGAAAGCCACAATCCCATAAAGGTGCACGCCGTGTCTTGTGCGGAAAGCTGAAGCGCACCACCAGCCAGATCAGCCCCGCCACCAGCCAAAGACCCGGCAGCAACAAAGCCGGAGCATAACTGGCGCGCTGTAAAGCGATGGGCGTGACCAGCCAGGATGGCGTCGCCCAGGCAGGATGCGCGACCGGCCCGAGAAGAGCAGCCAGGGCGGCACGCATATGCGGAAGAATCCAGGCCGGAGCGACCCCCATGATGATGCAACCGAAGGCCAGCGACAGCATCGCCCATCGTTCACGCGCGCGCGCATCGACCGCCGCCGCGAGCTTGTTTTCACGAAACTGACCGAGGAAAATGATGGCAAAGAATTTGACCATGGTATACGCCGCCAGCGCACTGATCAGCACCAAAGTGGCACTGAGCACCGGCAGACTGAGTTCCAGGGTGGGATTGCTCAGATGGGGGGTGAACAGAAAACTCTGCAACAGCATCCACTCAGCGGCGAAACCACCAAATAAAGGCGTGCCTGCGGCACTGAAGATGCCGATCAGGGCCAGACCAGCCGTCCACGGCATGCGTCGCATCAAGCCACCGAGATGACCGAGATTGCGTTCCCCGGTGGCATGCAGCACCGAACCGGTCACCAAAAAGAGCAGGCTTTTGAACAGGGCATGACTCATCGCCAGGTACAAGGCAGCGAGCAGTGCCAGCTGCGCCAGACTCGGCATACCCTCACTGCGAAAGATCATCGCCAGTCCGACGGACAACAGCATCAATCCCATGTTTTCCATGGAGGAATACGCCAGCAAGCGCTTCATGTCGACCTGAACCGCAGCATAAATGACCGCAAACAAAGCGCTCAGCATACCCAGGATGAGCAAAGCGACACCCGCCATCAAGGGCAAGGCTGGCAACCATACAAAGACCATGCGTAGCAGCCCATACAGAGCCATCTTCAGCATCAAACCCGACATCAGCGCAGAAACCGGCGACGGCGCCGCTGGGTGCGCCTCCGGCAACCAGACGTGCAGCGGTAAAAGTCCAGCCTTGCCGGCAAAGCCGATCAGAGCCAGAACAAAAACGACCGTCACCGGTACCTTGCCGGGCGCTAGAGCGGCCAGGGTGCCATGCGGCTCGGCAGCTGTGATCATCGCCATGGCGATGAGTAAAGCGAGCGCACCGAGATGCGCCATGGCCAGATACAAAAGACCAGCACGGCGGGTCGCCGCATCAGCATGGTTGGAAATCACCAGCAGATAGGAGCTGACCGCCATGATTTCCCAATTCAGCAAAAACAGCCAAGCATCATCAGCAACCAGGATCAGGCACATGCTGACGACAAAAAAATGGTAATAAAAGGCGATCAGGCCGGCGGGGATGGCTTCACGATGACGGAAGTAACTCGCTGCATACATCGAGCACGCCATCACCACCCCGCCCAGCATCAAGGTAAACCAGGCGGACAGAGCGTCGAGACGCAGGTGACCCGAAACCCCAGGCCATAGCGACCATGTCGCGACGGCCACCGACGAGGTGAGCGCCTGCACCGATACCCAGGCGACTGCGACCGCGACCAGCGCACTGAGCGGGAAGACCCAGCGCGTCGCCACCTGTGTGCGCCAGCCGAGCAAGGCGATCACACCCAGCACCGACCAGGCGCCACAAGCCCACTCGATCAGATTCAGCGCCTGCACGGACTCCATAGCAGCCTCATGACATGAGAGTTGCATTATCATAGAACTAACATATGATAAACACAATCACCCGACACTTAGACACAGGACTCATCTGCCCATGGAATCCAAGACAGCGCGTCTGACCATCCTGATCGACCCTGACAAGAAAAAAGCCCTGGAGCGACTCTGCGCCGCGCAAGACCTGACGCCGTCACAGGTGGTGCGTCAACTCATCCGCGACTATCTGGCGGCACATCAAGTCGACTACCCCAGTCGCGCACGCCTGCCCAGCGATCCTGGCTCGACAACGGCATAATATGCAGCTTTGTGCACCGCGATGAGCGGGATATCGCGCAGACGGGGCTGTGATAGGGCGCTTCCCCTTCATGGCAGTTAAGCCGAAAATCAGACACAGCAGAACGCCGCACGCGATGAACGCGATCCAGTGGCCATCTACCGCAAGGTCAGGGGTGGTTATGGATAAGGGCATGGGCTTATGTGGCGTGTGGTACGTTCCATGACCACGATGTCACTGCGACCAGGAGCGTTTTCGCACCCGGAGATGAGCGTCTTGCCAAAGGAAGCTCTCTGCCCTTCCCACGTCAGCGGTGGCCATCGATTGAGGATGGGGAGGATCAATCAGCAAGCTTGGCGATCACCTTGACGCCACTGAGCTTACCCGCGTTATGAATATAGCCGATGAGATTGGGATTCTTCGCCACCAGAGCGGCGACATCGGCATCACCGCCGACACTCTTCGGTGGCTGACCCTGACCCGTGAAGATCAGTTTCGACCAATAAGCATTCAACTGTGAAGCGTTCTTGCCAGTCACCTGACTGTAAAAGAGGGTCCGTGCCGCTGAACCATCATTCTGGTCGATCGGCACCAGAGCACTGCCCCCTGGCAAGGCGCCGGCTTTGGCGAGAAAAACCTTGGCAACGTCGCCATAACTGGCTTTGCTGACGCCATATCCGGCATTGACGATGACGTCGACTTCGGCCTCGGCTAGGCTCACCATGCCGAAGCACAAAGCCATCGCGGTAAGACAAACTTTCATCATGCCCCCTTCTCAAAACATGGCATTGACAACAAAGGTATAGATATCGGCCTTACCGCCGACGGGAGCATCGGAAAACATCCCCCATCCCCCGCCCGGCAAACCATCCGGGGAGGCGCCGAAACCGGTGACATGATCCCACTCCAACTTGACCGACATTTTCGGCGAGATGTCATAGCGCAAGCCCAGGATATAGCTGGTCTCCTCGCCACCATTGTTGGCGATGGACTGCATCGCTGACATCTGTTGCAACTCACTGACGCCGAGCTTTGAAAGAACCGACTGAACCCCGGCGTTCTGCAGGGTCGCCACATCCTGGGCGCGATTCTGATTGCCCGAGCTGTTGGTGCGCATTTTGCTGATAGTGAAGTCCGGCATCCACTGGCCGAAGTGATAACCGATCAAGACATAGCCGCACAGCGGATCCTGCAGGATACTGCCATCACCATAGCGCAGGTCGCTGAGTTCGCTGATACCCAACCACTGACCATCGTCATAGACAGCTCCAAGATCATAAAATGCAGCCGTCTGCGCAGCGATGCCCGGCCGACCGAGACCGACCAGGAGGGTGTTGAGGGCATTGTAGATGTGTCCAGGCGTCTGATCGTCATTGACATTGATATTGACGTCGCCTGCGGTCACACTACCGTGAAAGGTCCAGTTGTTCTCGAAAATATTGAAATTGAAACCACGCTGGTTCTTGATATCGAAACCGAGTGGCAAATACGGTGAATTTGAGCTCGATGGCGAATCGCCGGTGAGCAGATTGATATTCCCGGACAGGTCATTCCACTGCCAGTTCCAGCGCCAACTGATGCCATCGTATTGATTGACCGGTAGCGAATACATCTCCAGCGGTGGCCGCGCCCAAGGATAGGACATGCCGACATCGAGCTGTTCTGAATACATATAAAAAGGTAAACGCTGACGACCGATGCGCCATTCGGTATTCTCGGTCGGACGATAAGTGGCATAAGCCCAGACCGTGTTGACCTGATAGTTTTGGCTGCCATAGGAGACCAGCTGCGCCACCATAGACGTGGCATTATCGATCTTGTAACTCGCCTGCAGACCTAGAATGCTGTCATTCGTCCAGTTCGGTACCGCCCCGATGTGCGCATAACCTGGTGCATATTGCAGGGGATTACTGCTATTGGTGACAC
>JAKBFV010000094.1 GCA_021833365.1 Pseudomonadota bacterium
GGCAGGCCTACGGGCAGACTGACGCTGAACGTGCTGCCCAGATGCAGATGGCTCTCGACATGGATGTCGCCGCCCATGAGACGACAGAGTTTGCGGCTGATCGCCAGACCGAGGCCACTACCCGGCTCGACGGTACGCGCATCACGGTGCTGGAAACTCTCGAACAGATGCGGGATGCGTTCGGCAGCGATGCCACAACCGCTGTCTTTGACGACGATTTCGAGACGCAGACCGTGCTCGCTGCGCACACCATCGACCATGACGTCGACGCGACCACGCTCAGTAAACTTCATCGCGTTGGCCAAGAGATTGACCAGTATCTGGCGTAGCCTCTGGGCATCGGCGAGAACTTGCTGGGGTGTGCGCGACGACACCGAACATAGCAGCCCAAGACCTTGGCGACTGGCACGCGCCTTGAACAGACTCATCACCTCGATCAACAGGTGAAACAGATCGAATTCCTGCAGATCCAGATGCAAGCGCCCGGACTCGACCTGGGAATAGTCGAGAATATCATTGATCACCGCGAGCAGACCGGCGCCCGAAGATTCGACGGTGGCGACGATACGCTGCTGTTCTGCCGACAGCCCGGTAGCGCGCAACAGCTCGATCATGCCGAGCACGCCATTCATCGGTGTTCTGATTTCATGACTCATGGTCGCCAGGAATTCGCTTTTTGCCTGGCTCTGCGCCTGCGCCTCGATGACGCGCAGTTCACTGCGCCGGCTTTGCTCGCGCAGATCGCTCAGATGCACACCCAGACCGAGGCTATTGGCCATCCCCGCCAACAATGCTGCCAACTTGAGCAGATCAAAAAGCCCTCCGACATAAGGCAGATAGCCTTCGAGAACCACGGCCGCCCATAGACCAGTGATGAAATAGGCCAACCAGCCGAGCATGTAAAAAGCCGCTATGCGGTCACCGTCGAGCCACCGTCGTATCGCCAGGATGGGCAATACCGCCATATTCAGAGCTGCGATGGCGAGTATCGCCTGGGCCGCCAGTGCAAAATCGCCGTCGAGCCAGGGCAGACCGGCGAGCGCCGCCGCCATCGATAAAACACGCGTCAGTCGATAGGGCCAAGAGGATGGCGACAAACGCAGATAAGCCGATGCGTACAGGGGGGCCAGAACATTGGAGATCGCTAGGCAGAGCAGGCCGATGGTGATCTGGGCATCCGCTCCAGACCATAGCTGATGCCAGACGCCATCAGCCGCCAGCAGATAGCCCAGCATCGGCAGCTGGTTGAGCGCATGCCAGAGAAACATGCTTTCGGCGCTGAAAAAAAAGAGCAGCAAATTGACCATCAACAGAACGGCCAAGCCGCCGTAAAGCAAACCTTTGCGCCAAGCGTCGGCACGCGTCAGCGCCACATCCTCTGCACGCCGCAATAGTCGCACCGGCACGATGACATTGCTCTCGCTCTGCACACGCAGCCAAAGCTGCGTCTCGGTCTGCGCCGGCAGCGATAGGGCAAAGGTGAGACGGCGCCGTGCTGACACCCCAGACAGGGGGGCATCTCCGCCGGTCTGAGCCAACACTTGCAAATCATGACCGACACAGCGATAGAGCGTCACTCGCGACAGCAAGGGATAATCGATGAACAGTACCCGATCGAGCGCGCGACGACCTGGATCATGCAAGCGCAGCGCCAACCAGAGCGGCTGCGTACGAAAGCCAAAATTATTGCTCGGCAGGCGACGCAGCTGCGCCGACAAGGGACACTGCCCTGCTAGGTCAAGATGGCCAGGAGCGCCCCACACCGGCAAGACACGAATCCGATCATAGCTCCCAGGCAAGGCATCATGGACCATGGCGCCACTGCCGACAAAAAGCGCCAGAAGCAGACCCCAGGCGAGCCAACGCAGCCAGCGATGTCCTTGTCTTAGGTCTGCGCCCGGCATGGCGTCCCCCTCGATCGTCGTCCTTTCGCTGTCAGTATACATGCGGAACCGGATAGCGATCGGCTTTGCAAGTTCAGACACTGTTGCTAGCATGGGCGGCATGCGCCCTGAATGAACCGTGAGCCCTCCATGTCGCGCCCTGAACAAGACGTCATCCAGCCTATCCCTGCTTATCTGCTCCATCACTTACCCATGCCCGCCTGGCAGATGGCCCTGCGTCTGCTGACCGCGACACTGATCCTGGCCTACACCTATTTCGTGCAGGGGGCACTCAACCTCGGCACCTGGCAGGTCTTTCTCACCGGCACCATCCTTCTCGTCGCCGTGCAGTCCCTCCTCGGCATGTGGCTGAGCATGCGCGGCTACGCTCTGCCTGCCGTCTTCACGCTTCTGCTACTCGACCTCTTCGGCGCATGCGCTGTCTGGCTCAACGACCCCGCCGCTGCTTGGCCGAGCCTGGGCCTCTATCCCATCCTCCTCGTCTTGCAGACCTTGCTCCTGCCGAGCCGCTGGCGACATGCGTTTTATGCCCTGAGCACGGCGACCCTGCTCGGTGCTGCGGCCTTGCGCACCTATGCACTCGGCCTGCACGCTGACTTCAGCGTCATCAGCAGCCTCGGCATCACCCTCTGCAGCCTACTACCCCTGCTCATCCTGGCGCGCCACCATCAGCAGTTGCGTGAACGCAGTGCACGCATCACCGGCGAAGACGCTTTGACTGGTCTCGGTAACCGCTGGACTTTTTATGAGTCGGCCCGCTATCTATTGCCATACCATCAGCGCAATCTGACTCCGATGATCGTGATGTACGCCGAAATCGAGGTACTTGCCCAGCAGCGCAGCCAACAGAGCCGAGCCGTCCTCGACATCGTCGCAAAAAAATTCGCCACCCTACTCGAACAGCGCCTGCGCGCCAGCGACGTCGCAACCCGCTATGATCGTCTGAGCTTTGCCATGCTGCTCGCTGATACCAGTTCCGGCGAGGCAGAAAAGATCGCCTTCGAGGTGCAGCAGGAGTTCAATCTCTGGGCCAAGCAGACCTCTTATCCGGCCTTTGCTCACTTCGGCATCGCGCCTGTCCCGCCTCGCCCGGTCGCTCTCGATCAGATTCTACTCAATATCAATGCGGCGTTATCGCGCGCCCAGCAATCGCGCAAGGGCGTCAGTGGCGCTGTTTTTGCAGATCCTGAACATCGTTAAAAATCAAAAAAACACCGTCATTCCACGCGACCTTGTGCTACATCAAATTTCAATGGTCTTGCTTATAGATTTGCCATAAATCTAATGATAACATCCAGCTCGCCGATGTATCGGGAACCTGAAGGTTACCTGGGCGACCCTTCGGGGGCGCCGGCTAAGGGACCCGGCATGGTCAACGTTAACTGGTTACCAGAGAAGAGACTTATCATGCAGATCAAGAAGATTGCGATCTCCGCCGCTATTGTTGCTACCCTGGCCATGGCCGGCTGCGCCAAGAAGGACGACGCTGCCGCTCCGGCCGCTGACGCCGCTGCTGCTCCCGCCGCCCCGGCTGCTGACGCTGCTGCCCCGGCTGCTGCCCCGGCTGCCGCTCCGGCTGCCGCTCCGGCTGCTGCCCCGGCCGCTGCCGCTCCGGCTGCTGACGCTGCTGCTGCCCCGGCCGCCGCTCCGGCTGCTGCCCCGGCTGCTGACGCTGCTGCTCCGGCCTCCAAGTAATTCTTCGGAATTGCTAGGAGCCCGTCAGGGCAAGAAACAAGGGCGCTTCGGCGCCCTTTTTCTTGAGCTTAAAATCATATCCTCTACCATCTGAGCGAAAGCCCGTATGTCTCTTTGTCCTTGCCAAAGCGGTTCTGAACTGACTTCCTGTTGCCAGATCATCCTTGATGATGCCAGTCGGGCGGGCTCCGCCCTGGCCTTGATGCGGGCGCGCTATACCGCCTATGCGTTGCAGCGTATGGATTTCGTCTATGACAGCACCCACCCCGATGCACGCGCCGATATCGATCGCGAAGCCATGGAGCAGTGGTCGCGCATGGCGCAATGGACGGGACTGGAGATCATCGATGCCGGCCATCCCGACACTCGGGAGACGCAGGATGAAGTCGAATTCAAGGCCCACTTCCTCGTCCAAGGGGTGGCGCAGATCCATCACGAACGCAGCCAATTTCGCTTTGATCAGCAGCGCTGGTGGTTCGTCGACGGCCAGGATATCTATTCAGGCCCCGCCGAAAAGCCTCAGCCTTTCGTGCGAGGCCAAAAAATCGGCCGCAATGACCCCTGCCCTTGCGGCAGCGGCCGCAAGTATAAAAAATGCTGCGCAGCCAACACCGCTGACTGATTGACAGGAGAGCACCATGTCCGACATCTATATCCTTGCCGCTGCCCGCACGCCCATGGGCGGCTTCCTCGGCAGCCTCTCCAGCGTACCGGCGCCACAGCTCGCCGCCGCCGCCATCCAGGGCGCCCTGATGCAAGCCCAGATCGGCGCCGAGCGTGTCGACGAGCTGTTGCTCGGTTGTGTACTGCCGGCCGGTGTCGGCCAGGCGCCAGCGCGTCAAGCCGGCATCGCCGCTGGCCTGCCCTTGTCCACGGCGGCGACGACGGTCAACAAGGTCTGCGGTTCCGGCATGAAGACCCTGATGCTCGCCCATCACCAGCTCCTCGCCCAGGCCGCCGACATCATCGTCGCTGGCGGCATGGAGAACATGAGCCTCTCGCCCTACCTGCTGCCCAAAGCGCGCCAGGGGCTGCGTATGGGCCACGCCGAGATCAAAGACAGCATGTTCCTCGATGGCCTCGAGGACGCAGGAACGGCCCGCGCCATGGGCAGCTTTGCGCAGGAGACCGCCGATGAGCGCGGACTCACCCGTACCGACATGGATGACTTCGCCAGCACCTCGCTGTTGCGCGCCCAAAAGGCGCAGAATGAAGGCTGGTTTGCGCGAGAAATCGTGCCTGTGCACGTCAGCACCCGACAGGGTGACGTGGTGGTCAACGAGGATGAGCAACCGCGCTCGGCGCGCATCGACAAGATCCCGACCTTGCGCCCAGCCTTCAGCAAGAACGGCACCCTGACTGCCGCCAATTCGAGCTCCATCTCCGATGGTGCTTCGGCTCTCGTTCTGGCGCGCGCCGAGGCCTGCGCCGGCCTGCGCCCGCTCGCCCGTATCGTCGCCCAGGCCACGCATGCCCGCCATCCGAGCGAGTTCACTCTGGCGCCCATCGGTGCCATTGAAAAGGTTCTGCAACGCGCTGCTTGGAGCGTCGCCGACGTCGATCTGTTCGAGATCAATGAGGCCTTCGCCATGGTCGCCATGATGCCCATGCACGATCTCGGCATCGCCCATGACAAACTCAATGTCCATGGCGGCGCCTGCGCTCTTGGTCATCCCCTCGGCTCCTCCGGCAGCCGCATCGTCGTCACCTTGCTGCATGCTCTGCTGACCCATGGCGGACGGCGCGGCGTCGCAGCCTTGTGCATCGGCGGCGGCGAGGCGACGGCCCTGGCGATCGAACTGCTCTGAGGAGAAGCTGCACAGACGCCGGTTTTGTACTATGCTGGCGTCTGGTGCGCCTACGCCCTACCATTATTAGAACTTGGAAAGGTCTCATCATGACGATTTTGCGCCGCACAGGCTTGCTCAGTCTCCTCGCCTTGAGCTCTCTGCTGACCAGTCTCGCTGTTTATGCCGCCAGCATCAAAGACGACCAGGCTATGGAAGAGCAGGCTTATATGCTGACGACACGCTACTTCATGTACACGGTGACGGAGCGCAGCCCCGATCAGCAGGAGAAACTGAACAAGCTGATCGACTCGATGCAGAGCCTGGTGGGATCAGGCAGCAATACCGCCTTAGCCGCCGCCTGGATGGATTACCGGACGGCCCTGCAGGTCGATCCCTATGACCAGCAGGACATGGTGGTCGAAGACAAACTCCTCGACGTCCTCGACAAGCGCCGCAAACTCGTCAGTATCCTGCACGCTGACATCGGCACCCAGCGCATCGGCAACGCCGATGCCGCCTTGCTGTTCGAACAATCGCTGCTGATGGAGCGTCTCACCTCGGAATACCTGCGGCGTGCCACCGACCCCATGGGTGGTGTGGTGGTGGGGAGTTCCGGCAGCAATCAGGACGATCCGCAGCAGATGGCGCTACAGTTCAGCAGCAATATGAACAAACTGCTCAAGGACTTTGCCGGCCAGAAAGCCATCTACGATGATCTCATCGCTGCTGACCGCTTCTGGAACTTCATCCGCGGCCGCATGCTCGATTTCAACACCAATAGCGTGCCTTACGTGATCTCTATCTTCAATGACAAGATCACCAGCCACCTACAGGATGCCTATCACCTGGCCATCCATTGAGACTTGATGATCTATCGGGTCGATAGGGACCCGATAGATCAGTCGCCAACCGCACCTGGCCAGGGTGCCTCTCGCTGCGGGAAAAGCATGAATCAGCTCGAACAGTTGCGCCAGTACAGCAGCGTCGTCATCGACACCGGTGACATCGACAGCATTGCGCAGTGGCGCCCCGAGGATGCCACCACCAACCCCTCGCTGGTCCTCAAAGCCCTGCAAGGATCGCGCTACGATGAACTCATCGCTGACCTCGGCCGCGAGCTCGATATGCGCCACCGCCACCATGAGCGGGCACGCATGGACGAAGCGCTCGATCGCCTCAGCGTCAGCCTCGGCTGCGCCATACTCACGCATATTCCCGGTCGCGTCTCGACCGAGATCGATGCCCGCCTTTCTTTCGATACCGCTGCCAGTGTCCAGCGCGCTCGCCGGCTGATCCGCTTCTATCAGGAGGCCGGCGTCGGACGCGAGCGTGTTCTGATCAAGATCGCTGCCACCTGGGAAGGTCTGCAGGCGGCGCGTCTGCTCGAACAGGAGGGGATCGCCTGCAACCTGACCCTGCTTTTTCATCAGGCACAGGCGCAGGCTGCGGCGGAAGCTGGCGTCACCCTGATCTCACCTTTTGTCGGGCGTATCCTGGACTGGCATCGTGCGCGCTCGCCAGACACCGAGTATCATGTCGACCAAGACCCTGGCGTTTTGTCGGTGCGCAGCATCTATGAGATGTACAAAGCGCAGGGCTATACCACCTTGATCATGGCCGCCAGCTTCCGCCATCTCGATGAGATCCGCGCTCTCGCAGGCTGTGACAAGCTGACCATCGCTCCAGCCTGGCTCGCGCAACTGAGCCAGGACAGTTCGCCCCTGGCACGCGCACTACCCGCTGAAATCCCCGCACAGGAGCGGCCGCCCGCGCTTTGTGAGACACGCTTCCGCTGGCTCATGAACGAGGATGCCATGGCCGAGGAAAAACTCGCCGAGGGCATCCGTCTCTTCGCCCATGATACGCGTCAGCTCGAAGAGACCTTGATCCGGCGCTGGACGGCAGCATGATAGGGCGGCGCGGCAGATTCGCGCTGACCGTCTTTCTGCTGAGCCTGCAATGGCCTGTCGCGCACGCCGAGGACCTGCTCATCAGCCTGCGCCCGCAGGGTGACCACGCCGATGTCTACAGTACGCGCAGCCTCGACACCGGCACCCCGGTTTTACGCTTACAAACCGGGACGCGTGCCGAGATCGACTGGGAAGAGGATCACTGGGTCACCAGTTCGGCTTTCTCCGGCAGTCTCGCACAGGGCGTGCAGATGAGCCCCGACCCACGCCTGCAGCGCTGGCAGATCGAGGCCGATTGCCGTGGGCGGCGCATCCATCTCAGCTTGCGCATGATGACACCGTCAGCGGCCGGCGACACCCGCCGCGAACGCACCTTGATCACGCAGATCAATCTCCGCCCTGGTCACTGGGTCGACGTGTTGAGCGACACACCACAACGCCACGACAACATCGTCTACAGCACCCAGACCCTGCGTGCGCCGAGCCTGCAGGTGCGCGTCGATGGCCTCGATGGTGCGCGCGTCTGCAGCACTCGCCGTCACGACTGATACGGGCGGCCGTATTC
>JAKBFV010000095.1 GCA_021833365.1 Pseudomonadota bacterium
CAACGGCTGCAGTTCATTTATATTACGCACAACAAAATCGCCATGGAGATGGCTCATCAACTCATGGGAGTGACCATGCATGAGCCTGGAGTGTCGCGCCTGGTGGCCGTCAATGTTGAAGAAGCCGCGCGTATGGCGGCGCAGTAGGGGGAGGCATGGATCTGCATAGCACGGCCTTGAGCCTCGGTGGCCTAGTCCTGTCCGCCATCCTGATCGAAAGCGGCTGGCAGCGCTGGCAGAGCCATCGGCGGCGTCTGCGCGTGCGTCTGGAACCCGTTCCGGATAGCCCCGAGCCGGTGGTCAGCGCCAGCGAACTGGTCAGCGCCGTGCGCGTTGTGCCGCGCGCGGGAGCGTTGTCCGCGGATCCCATCCCCGTTCTTGATCCTGCACCGGCAGCGATCGAGCAGCAAGACCTGTTCGCCGATGAGGTGGTGCGCATGCCGCCGGTGGCGGCTGACACTGAGCCCGTCGCAGAGCCTGTTGAGGATGAACTGCGGGTCGATGACTATGTCGTCATCCATGTGTTGCCGATGAGTGTCAGTGGCTGGTCCGGCGAAGATCTTTTGCAGGCGACGCATCGCTATGGCTTGCATTTCGGTGAGATGAAAGCCTTTTATCGCTACGAGCATCCAAATGGGCAGGGAGCGACGCTCTTCGGCATGACGAACGCCGTCGAGCCGGGTTATT
Source organism: Pseudomonadota bacterium (assembly GCA_021833365.1). Taxonomy (GTDB): domain Bacteria; phylum Pseudomonadota; class Gammaproteobacteria; order Pseudomonadales; family Moraxellaceae; genus JAJZHK01. Next base: position 688 of record JAKBFV010000095.1, read on the forward strand.
TTGAGCTCGACAGCATGCGGCAGCAAGTTTGTCTTGGGGTCAGTTTTTTTCAAACACTGCCGGGTGTGCAAAGCCTCGCTGCCTTTGATCTGATGCTTGATACGGCGCGCCGTCTGGCACAGGATCTGCACGCGCAGGTGCTCGATCAGGACTATCAGCCACTGAGCGCACAGCGGGTCGAGCATCTGCGGCAGAAGGTGCAGGATTATGAACTGCGTCGGCGTCAGCAGGGACTCGGGTCGTGAGCGGCGCTGATGCCCAGCAACGCCTGCATGCCCTGCGTCGTGAGGTGGCCTATCATGCGCACCTGTATCACACCCTCGATGCCCCGGTCATCACCGACCATGAGTATGACCTGCTCTGGCAGGAACTCCTCGATCTCGAACGACAGTATCCGCAGTGGCAGGAGGCCGATTCGCCGAGCCAGCTCGCCGGTGCTGCAGTGCGCGCTGATCTCGGTCAGGTCGAGCACCAGATTCCCATGCTTTCCCTCGATAATGTCTTCAGCGTCGAGGATTTTTCTGCCTTCGATCAACGTCTGCGTGAGCGTCTCGGTACGGATCAGACCCTGACTTATGTTTGTGAACCCAAACTCGATGGTCTGGCCATCAGCTTGCGTTATCACGAAGGATCTCTGGTGCGTGCTGCGACGCGCGGCGATGGTCTCATCGGCGAAGATGTCACCGCCAGTCTTGCCGCTTTGCCCAGCGTGCCGAAGCGTTTGTGCGGCGATGATCTGCCCACCGAGATCGAGATTCGCGGTGAAGTCCTCATGCCGCGCGCTGCTTTTATTCGCCTCAACGAGCAGGCGGAGGCTCAAGGTGGGCGTATCTTCGCCAACCCTCGCAATGCCGCCGCCGGCAGCGTACGGCAGCTCGATGCGCGCATAGCGGCGGAACGGGGACTGCAATTTTTTGCTTATGCCCTGGCCTATAGCAGTCAGCCCTTACCTGCCCGGCAACAGGAGCATCTGGCTTTATGTCAGCGCTGGGGTTTCCAGCTGGCGGCCGGTATCGCCGTCGGGCAGGGGGCGGAGTTTTGTGAACAGCGCCATGCTGCCCTGCTCGTCGAGCGCGAGCACCTGCCTTTTGAGATCGATGGCATGGTGGTCAAGGTCGACTCGCTCGCACAGCAGTCTCTGCTCGGCTTCGTCGCTCGGGCGCCGCGCTGGGCGGTTGCCTGGAAGTTTCCCGCCATCGAGGTGGCGACGCGGCTATTGGCCGTCGACTGGCAGGTCGGACGCACTGGCGCTTTGACGCCGGTGGCGCATCTGCAACCGGTCAATGTCGGCGGCGTCACCGTCAGTCGTGCCAGCTTGCACAATCTCGATGAGATCCAGCGCATGGATCTGCATATCGGTGACGAGGTGGTCCTCTATCGTGCTGGTGATGTCATTCCCAAGATAGCTCGCTCTCTGACGTCCGCGAGTCATGCCGCGGATACGGTGATCACCCTGCCGACGCAATGCCCGATCTGTGCCTCACCGGTTCTACGTCCCCCGGGAGAAGTGGTGGCACGCTGTTCAGGAGGACTGTATTGTCCGGCACAGCGCCAAGAGGCCTTACTGCATTTTGTCTCGCGCCGCGCCATGGCCATCGATGGCCTCGGTGAGAAGTGGCTGGCGATGTTGATCGCCCAGGGCCGCATCGAACATGCCGCTGATATCTATCGCCTCGATCGCGACAGTCTCCTGAGTCTCGATCGCATGGGGGAGAAGCTGGCGGATAAATTATTGCAGGCGATCGACGCCAGCCGGCAGACCACCCTGCCACGCTTTCTCTACGCTCTCGGTATCCGTACCGTCGGTGAAAGCACAGCCCATGCCCTGGCGCTGCACTTTCTTGACCTGCCGGCCTTGATGACGGCTGATGAGGCGGCACTGTTGCGCGTATCCGATGTCGGGCCGGTGACAGCGCGCTGGATCGTGACATTTTTTGCCCAGCCGCATCATCGCGACATCATCGCTGCCTTGCTCGCCGCCGGTGTGCACTGGCCGCCACCGCAGGCCCAGGAGAGTCTCTCGGGCAGCTACGTGATCACCGGCACGCTCGCCAGCATGAGCCGCGATCAAGCGCGCGCGCATCTTCTGCGCCTGGGGGCGCGGGTCAGCGGCAGTGTGTCGGCGAAGACGACTGCCGTCATCGTCGGGCATGAACCGGGATCGAAAAAGGATCAGGCCGAGCGTCTCGGCGTAGCGATGCTCAGCGAGGAGGATTTCCTAGAGCTTCTGCAGCGCCATGGAGTGACGCTGTGAAGCTGTTCCTGCTGCTCGTTCTGACGATCGCGCTCGGTGCTTGTGCAACCCTGCCGCCACCGACACATCCAGATGATCTCTGTCATGTCTTCATCGAGCGTCCCGCTTGGTACAAAGCCGCCAGTGCTGCCAGCGCGCGCTGGCAGATTCCGCTGCCCATCCTGATGGCGACGATGCGGCAGGAGTCGGCTTATCAGGCCAAGGTGAGGCCGCCACGCCACTATTATCTTGGCTTCATTCCAGCGGCGCGCGCTTCCGATGCCTATGGCTATGCGCAGGCGAAGAAGGCGATCTGGCATGACTACCGTGGCGATGCCCACCATGCTTTTGCAGCACGCGACGATTTTGCCGATGCGGTCGACTTCATCGGCTGGTATGACGACCAGTCAGCACATCGCGACGGTATCCGCAAGGATGACGCTTATCGCCTCTATCTCAGTTATCATGAAGGCTGGGGCGGGTATCAGCGGCGTAGCTGGCAGCACAAGCCCTGGTTGCAGCATTTGGCGCGGCATGTCGCCGATGAGGCGGGGCGTTACGCGTTGCAGCTAGATGGCTGCAGCGATGCCATCGCTGCCTCTTTGCATCACTGGTTTTGAGCAGGTGGCTAAAGTGGAGCGGGAGTCGGTGGTCTACGGTGTCATCCGCGATCTCATCTGGACGACGGATGCCGGTGGCGCACGCCGCCTCGCGCATAACCAGGAAGTCCTCGCGACCCTGCCGGAGGATGAGGGTGGGCCCTTGCTCTGGCGTGCCATGTTCAGTAGTCAGGCGGCGCGCGACCTGGGTTGCGCCTATCAAAGTTCGCTCATCCATTTTGGTTTGACGTGTCGCGGTCTCGAGTACGAATGGGCCTCATGGATGCACGCTTTTGAGACCTTGCTGCGTCGCCTGTACTGGGTCCAGGCGAAGGTTCATCTTGAGACCGAAGGCGCCGCCCAGCATGTTTTTATCTGGGAGCCTGAGCAGGACTTTCATGGCCCTGATATGCCCATGGCCCTGCGCTGTGCCTGGGAAAGGATCGATTAAGGTTTTTATTCTCGCCATCGATGGTCTGTGCGGAGGTCAGGATGTCATTGCAGGAACAGTTGCTCAAATTGGGCGTCGCCGATCGCAAGCAGTTGCGCCAGGCACAGCATGCACAGCGGCAGGCTGCCAAGAGCGGTGATAATGAGGCGAGACGGCTCGCTGAGGAGCGTAGCCGGCAACAAAAGGAGCAGCAACAGAAGCTGCAAAGCGATCTCAATCGCGAGCGTGCGCGCAAGGAGCAGGAAGCGGCGGCACGACAGATGCTGCTGCAACAGGAAGTGGTGCGTCAGCCGGGTGATGCGGTCTGTCACGTGCGTGTCGGTCGGCAGTTGCGCAAAGTGCGCCTGCACGACTCGCAGTATCAGGCTGTCTGTGCGGGTAGTCTGCGTTGGGGACTGCTCGATGACCGTCTGGTGTTGCTGACTGCCACCGCCGCGGCGGCTATTGCTGAGCGTGCTGAATATCTGATTCTGCCGCAGCAGACGGCCATGCCGGAAGTGGCCGCCGGTTATGAGGATGCGCGCTACCAGATCCCTGACGATCTCATGTGGTGACGTGTTTCGAGTTCGATGGCATGCGCATGGACGAAGCCGGCGATCGACTGCGCCAGTTCATCGGGGCTGTCCTCGCTGAGAAAATGTCCGCCCGACAGGCGTAGGGTCTTGCCGCAACCGAGAACGCTGCAGGCGTCGGGGGCGTGGCGATGGAAGTCGATCGCCTGATCACGGTCACCCCAGATCAACTGGGTGGGAAGCGGGTGCTTGAGGATCGCCTGGCGTATGCTCTGCTCGAAGTCGCGCGTCTTGACGAAGCCGCGCATGATGCGTAAAAACGCTGCCCCTTCATCCTGACGCAGCAGCAGTGCGAGATGACTCATGATCTCGCCAGGCGGTAGATCGCGGCAAATTCCGTAGTGGCGATAGAGGCTCTCGAACCAGGAGCCGCGCAATCGTTTGAGATAGAGAGGGCCGAGCAGGGGCCAGCTCAACGCACTCATATACCAGGGGCGCCGATAGGTCGCCGTCGCCATCATCGAGCTGACCACGGACAGACTGGCCACCTGCTCTGGCATCAAGCGCATGCACTCGAGGGCGATAGGACCGGCGATGCTATGGGTGACGAGGTGTACCCGGCGTAGACCGAGGGCATGCAGGGCATCGCTCAGCCACCGGGCGAGGCCGCACCAACTGTAGTCGAAATGTTCAGGACGGTCCGCCAGTCCCATGCCCGGCCAATCGATGGCCATGGCGTGCACCCCCTGTTGCGCCAAGGCCGGGAGTAGCCAGCGGTAGACATAAGCTGAGGTCGGTACGCCGTGCAGGCAGAGAACAGGCTCGCCGCGCCCACACTGCCAGACGTAGGTCGAGGCGGATGGCAAGTGCAGGTGAGTGGCGAGTCGATGCCAGTCATCGAGCAGGGTCTGCACGTCGGTCTGACTCTGCTCTGGCCAATGCCAGTGGGTCAGGGGGCGTGGTGGCGTCTCATGATTCATCCTGGCGATCCTGGCGAGCGGCGACGTCTGCGGTCAGTGTAGTTCAGAGTAGGGACTTTTGCCTGATTTCAGATGGTGTCAGACATATTTTTGCAGTTAGATGGCTTTTTCATGAAATTAACTACACTGAATGCACCCAGACGTAAACCAAAATGAAGGAGGACTGGGATGAGATCCATCAGCAAGCTGCGTGAGCTGGCATGGGCCTGTGCGGCCATGGGGGCCGTCTCCCTGTCAGCGCAAGCCGACGATAATCTGCGTATCAATGGCTTTCTCACCGCCGGCGTCACCGGCAGCGACATGAAGTCGCAACCGACTTGCCCGAGCACCGGCCCTTTTGGCTCCATGGCGCTCTCGCCGTCCTGTTCGGCGGTGACCAATGCCAGCAACCCCCTGCAGTACACGCCAACCTATGATCATATCGGTCATACCACGAACTGGACCAATGACAGCATCCTCGGCCTGCAGGCGGCTTATACCATCGACAGCAAGACCTCGATGACGGCACAGCTGGTTTCCTATGGCGATCAGAACTATCAGGTCAACACTGTATGGGCTTACGCTACTTACAAGCCGACCGATAGCACCGAGCTGCGCCTCGGCCGCCAGCGCATCCCGTTCTATATGCTGTCCGAGCAGATCGACGTCGGCATGTCCTATCCCTGGGCGCGGCCGCCCCTGGAAATGTACAGTCTGCCGGTCAACCAGTATGACGGCTTGAGTGGGCGCTGGAACTGGCAGTGGGGCGATACCTCCGGCAACCTCAATTTTTTTGTGGGTGATGCACCGACCACCTCGAACTCGCCCTACATTCCTCTGGGCTTCGATATCAAGGATGCACGCGGGTTCAATTTCAACATCTATCAAGGCAACTTCACTTTTCATGGTGGGGTGACGGCAGGCAATGTCAATCTCAATCTCGCCGATGACAAGACGCCCGGACAGATGTTCTACAACCTCAATCAGCTGATCACGGCGGTCGGGGCTCCAGGTATCACCGATCAGATAGCGACCTTCTACAACCTCGGCACCATCTATGACGACGGCAACTGGCTGGTGATGTCGGAACTCAGCGATCTGCGCTATGGCAACGGCAGCATCCTGCAGGATCCGTTCAGCGGCTATGTGATGGTCGGCTATCACTTCGGTCAGCTCATGCCGGAGTTCACCGTCAGTCAGTCGCGTACCAATACCCAGGGCAATCAGAATCGCTCGGCAGCCGTGGCGGATGTCAGCAATCCCGCCAATCTGGCAAAAATTGCCGCTCTGGCGCCGGCTGGTCAATCGCTGGCGGCTTCCCTCAACAGTCTGAACGTGGCGGAAGCATCGATCGCCAATCAGGGTATGCAGGAGACCACCTATACCCTGGGACTGCGTTATGACCTGACACCTAAGATGTCGGTCAAGGCCGAGTGGAGTCGAGTCACTGGGCTCGGTGGATCACCGGACGGAGTCATCGGTAGCGGGGGCTGGGGACGATTCTCCGATGCTCCGGTCGGCGGTGGTGCCAACTTTTATACCTTCGTCGTCAACGCCATGTTCTAAGGAGGAGCCACGATGAAATTTCATAATGCAGTGATGGCTCTGGCCCTGGGTGCGGTGATGGCAGCTGAAGCGGACATCGACGTCATCGTCAACAGCGCTTATACGGTGAGCAAGGCCAGCCAAGGCGACATCGCCAAGGTCTTCCTCGCCAAGGCCAGCGCCCTTCCGGGTGGTGGCATGCTGGTGCCGGTCGATCAGAGCGATAGTTCAGCAGCGCGCACGACCTTTTACAGTAAGGTGACCGGCAAGAATGCTTCACAGCTGAATGCCTACTGGTCGAAGCTGATTTTCACCGGTCAGGGACAGCCCCCCAAAGCTGTGGGCGGGGATGCCGATGTCGCCGCCTTGGTGGCCAAAAATCCGAGCATGATCGGCTACATCCATAGCGGCAGCAAAGTCAGTGGGGTCAAGGTGATCGCCAAGATCGCCGAGTGAGCGACGAGTGGTGTGAGCGCCACGACCTGCGTGCGGTAGGGACGCAGGTCTGGCGCGCATCGCTCGCCCATGCAAGGAGTCTGGACTCATGTTGATGACCAAATCGACGCGTGTTTTTTGTGGAGTTGTGCTCGCACTTCTCGTATCGGTGCCGGCCTGGGCGGATGACAATCTGCATATCAATGGGTTTTTGACAGCTGGGGTCACCGGCGGCAACATGAAGTCAGCACCTGCCTGTGCCAGCACCGCGACCTTCGCCAGCATGCAGGCGGCTTCCTGCTCCAGTGTCACCAATAGCAGTAATCCCCTGCAATATGCACCAGGTTATGCGCACATCGGGGCGGTACCGAACTGGACGAATGACAGCATTCTAGGTCTGCAGGCGAGTTACAAGATCGATAATGCCACGTC
>JAKBFV010000023.1 GCA_021833365.1 Pseudomonadota bacterium
CCATCGCCCCCATATTGAAATGACTGACGGCGACGATCATATAAGTATCGAGATCATAGCTGCGCCCATAGTGGCGTTCATCCCAGGCCATCGCCGCCTGCAGCGACTGCATGGCGTGGGTACAAGCGGCGAGATCGGCCTGCTCGGCATAGATCTGCAAGGTCACGCGCCGTCCTGTCGCTGTCACCCAATGATCCTCCATCATCGCCAGATCACCGGCGACGATAGCGAACAGATAGCTAGGTTTGGGGTGGGGATCGACGTAGCGCACCTCATGTCGGCCATCTGCGAGCACGGCGCGATGCACACAGTCGCCATTGGCGAGCAGCACCGGATAGCGCGTCCTGTCGGCGCGCAAGGTGGTGGTATAGATCGCCAGCACATCCGGCCTGTCGAGGAACCAGGTGATACGCCGAAACCCTTCCGGCTCACACTGTGTGCATAGCATGGGCCCTGAACGGTACAAGCCTTCGAGGGCCGTATTGTGCTCCGGGTCGATACGCACGAGGATGTCGAGATGCGACTCATCGGCGAGCGGCATCACGCTCAGGATCGTCGCCGTCGACGCCGGCAAGGGCCAGTCCTGACCGTCGACCTGCACGCTCAAGGTCTCCAGTCCTTCTCCCTGTAGAAGCAGCGGGCCTGCGCCCTGGCGCCGCACCACCAGATGACTGCGCACCAGGACGTGATCGCTGAGCAGATCGAATTCGAGGTGTACGCTGCACAAAGTCCAGGCACTGCGACGATAGTCTTGCAGATGATGTTGATGCATATAGGTCTCACCCCTAGAAAGAAAATCGCTCACCACCGTGGTCGCCACTAGTATGATTCGAGCGTAACGACATAAGACGTGTGCTTGCGCACATTGAACACGCCCTCTGCGAGGATCAGGTATTGTCCTTTGATCCCAAGCAGGCGTCCCTCGATGGCCTGCGCCGGCGTCAGAGTCAGGGCCTTGATCTTGTCCGGATAGCGCACCACCGGATAGCGAAAGTTCTGCACAACCGGCGGCAGTCTGACGCGGTCACCAGGGAAACGCCGTTCGATCTCAGCCAGTTCTGACGCACACAAAGCGAGCAGACGCTCCGCCTCCGCGACCAGATCGAGCTCAGCGGGTTCACCACGCAACAAGGCCTGCCACTGCGTCTTGTCGGCGACATAACGCGCCAGGGCAACTTCGATGAGTCCAGAGTGATACCGCGAACCCACCTGAAACAAGGGCAAGGCGGCGCTCGCCCCCTGATCGATCCAGCGTGTCGGCACCTGGGTGGCACGGGTGATGCCCACTTTCAGACCGGACGAATTGGCCAGATAGACGATGTGTGGCACCATGCAATGAGTTTCACCCCAGGCCGGCTCACGACAGCTGCCAGCGGCATAATGGCAAAGCTCAGGCTTCATGATGCACATATCGCAGGCGGCAAGACGGGTGAAGCAGGGATAACAGTAGCCCTGGTTATAGCTCTTGCGCGTCAGACGCTGGCAGGCCTGACAGCGGATCTGGCCTTCGGTGGTCAGACGCAGGTACTCCTCACCATCACCGCGCAGGAGGAGTTCCTGATCACCGATGGGGAAAAAATACTGGACACGGGCTTGCACTTCGGCGCGCAATTTACCTATCGTTCCACTCAACATGGCGCAGGAGCCCCCTCATGCAGGAATATCGTCGCCGCATCGTCCAAGGCGTCCTCGCTGAACAAGCGGCAAACAGCATTTTGTGCCTGGGCGAGAGCGCCAGCGCCTTGCTGCCGGCCGAACTCGCCCATACCTATCTGGATACGCGTCGCTGGCTACAGGACCCGCACTTCAATGAACGTCATGATCTCGCCCTTTTTCTTCTCGACACCGGCATGCGCAGCGAGGAAGTCCAGCACCTACTCGTCGCCGCACGCGATCTGCTGGCACGCCGCGTGCTCGCCTTCTTGCCGGAGCCGGCGCAGGTGGCGATTCCATCGCCCTACATAGCACTCGGCTATCAGCGCCTGGCGCGCCTCGCGCACGATGAAAGCGCCTGGATCTTTGCCATCCATAGTTACAAGAACACCCCCGACTGGTTGAACAGCCGCTACTGGGCACATCCAGAAAATTTCGACCGCCACCGCTGGTGACAGAGACTCAGCGCCAGTGCAGAGTTTGTGGCTGCTCGTGCTCATGATCGCTGGCACAGACCTCACCTTCCGCCTTGCTGCCACGGTCGATGAAACCGGTGCGCTGCTCATCGCTGAGATGGTGCTTTTCCCAGACGATGATGGCCTGCAGGCATAAAGCCCGCTCCTGCTCGTTCAGGCGCCGCCCATCCGGGTACTTCCCCAATTCGACGGCGCGGCGCAGTTGCGCCACCACAGCAGCGTCGAGCCGTTCAGCGCCTTGCGCAAAATCATCCACCATAGCTATCCCCAAATCACTCAATCCACATAAGCGCCATGTCCGGCCTGATGGCTGCTCCAGCCGAGCTTGGTCCGGCAAGCCTTGAAAAAATCATGTCCCGGCGGGTGCAGCAACTGCAAGCGATGCGGGTATTTTCGCACATAAATCCAGTCCCCGGCAGCCAGCACCTGGCCCTCCTGACCATCACAGCCGACCATAGGTTGCAGATCCCGCGACAGGACGAGAATCTTGATCTCGCTATCACCATCGATGACGATGGGGCGGCTGCTCAGCGTATGTGGATGCATGGGCACGAGAACGATGGCATCGAGACGTGGATGCATGATCGGGCCGCCACCCGACAAGGCATAGGCGGTCGAACCAGTGGGCGTGGCGACGATGAGACCATCGGAGCGCAGGCGATAGACAAACTGGCCATCGACAAAAAGCTCGAATTCGACCATATGCAGATGTTTGCCGGGATAGAGCACGACGTCATTGAAAGCCAGACCGAGTAGGTGTTCATCGGCTCCAGAGCGAATCCAACACTGCAACAGAAAGCGTTCCTCACTGCTGTAGTCACCGCTGAGGATGGCGAGCAGACCACGCGTCAGCTCATCCGGCGAAATATCAGTGAGAAAACCGAGGCGACCGCGGTTGATGCCGACAACCGGCTTATGATGCACTGCCAGTGTGCGCGCCACCCGCAGCAGAGAGCCATCGCCACCGACGACGATGACCAGATCGACCATCTCCCCGAGCAGGTTCAGGCTGGCTTTTTGCCGATGCGGTAGCGCCATCCACTCCGCCGTCTCGACCTCGAGAACGCTCTGAATGCCATACTGATCGAGCACTTGCAAGACGTCACGCAGGGTCGACAGGACGGCATCGTGCCCGGAACGGGCGACGAGACCGATGTGACGAAAAACCGCTCGCATCCCTACCCCCTCGGTGTCAGCAAAGGCGCCAGCTCCTCGGCATCGAGGGCGCGCAAACCCTGCGCCAGCACACTCACCTGATAGCCTTCGGCGCGCAGCAAAAAGGTCGCCGCCGTACTGCGCAAACCAGAATCACAATAGGCGATATAGACGGCGCTTTTATCGAGCAGACGTCCTTTGACGCGTAGATTCTGCAAGGGCACATTGAGAGCCGCGGGTAGGACACCGGTCGGACATTCCTCAGTCAGGCGCACATCGAGCCAGCGCGCACCGCCCTTGACCATATCGAGAGCCGTCGGCCAGTCGACTTTTTCGACCAGGGGCCCCTGCAACAACTCAGCAAAATCATCTTTGCCCAGGCGTAACAGACTGCCCGCTGTTTCCATACGCACCGAGGCATTGCGTGGCCCACAGAGCAGGAGGCCGTCTTCGCCAAAATACTGCCCGGCCTCGAGCAGGGCGAGACTACGCTCGCCATGATCCTCGTCATTGAGCAGCACCTCTGCGATGCCCTGACGGATGAAATAACAGGCATCGGCGGCCTCCCCCTGCTGGATCACCCATTGACCAGCTGCGACCTCCACTTCCCGCATACGTCGGAAAAGTTCGCGCACATGCGCAGGCGGCAATTGATAGAAGATCGGCGCCTGCAGCAGCCGCCGTAACCAGCGGCTATCACTGAGTTTCTGATCGAAGGCGAGCTCCGCCTCGAAATAGCGTGCCGACTGCTCCCAGGCCAGGACATAGTCCAATTTAGCGCTGTCGATAACGATGCAATTGACCGTCGCCTCAGCCACCACCGACTGCAAACCCGAGCGCGGTGTCGTGATCGGATACCAGCTCTGTACTTCGCCGGCGCTGATGCAGGCCACCTGCGTCCCCGCCTCCCAGACTTGCAAGCGGCCACTCAGCAAAAAGACCGTCTGGCCACTGCCCTCACGGCAGGCGGCGAGAATCTCGCCTGGCGGCAGCGTCCAGACACGCACGTCCTGAAGGAGATAGTCGAGACGCTCTGCTGGCAGTGAATTGAGCGGAATGAAGGTTTCCAGAACCTCACGGCGCAGCGCGGGCTGACTCATGAATGATCTCCTTGGGCGGCGGGCGGTGTGCGAAAGCGCAGGACAGCATCGATATTGCTGTCGCGATGATGACGGGCACAACGATCCGACTCACCGACGATGAAACGCGCTGGTGAATCGACACGGATGATGCGCGCTGCGCAGCACTCCCCCTGCGGCAGCTCATGCAGGCAACGTGGATCGTCATAGTGACGCAGCCAGGCACGATACACGTCCGGCGAGACAAAGCTTTTCCTGGCAGCATAGGCGAGTGGATCACCGGCGTAGCTGGCCAGCTCAGCGACGGGTACCGAAACGTGTCCGACACCGGCATGATAGACGAGAAAGTTCATGCCGAGCTGCTCCAGCCGCGCCAAAAAAGCCTCGGCTCCCTGACTGGCGGCACCTTCCAGCGCCTGCTGTAGAGCAGCGATCTCACGCAGCTTGAGATCGATCTGATCCTGCCGCTCCTGCAGGCGCCGCTGCCACTCCAGGTCACTCTCGAGACGGCGGGAGCGTTCAGCCTCGATCTCGCCTTGCAGCGCCTGCTCATGCCGTAAGACTTCCTCACGCCAGCGTCGATTGGCCTGTTCGAGGCTCTGATGCAGAGAATCCTCATGGCTTTGTCGTACCCTCTGCAACTGCAGTTGCAGATCGCTCTCCGCCTCATGCACGGCGCGGCGCGAACGCGCCTCGCTATTTTGCAATTGCCCCTGCAGAACTTCGAGCTGTTCGCTCAGAGCATCGTTTTGTTCTTTCAACAATTTTTGCTGTGCCAGCAACTTGGCGTGCTGGGCCTGCAAAATAGCGACAGCCTGCTCATGTTCAAACTGCCGACGCAGCATCTGTTGCGCGTGTTCGGCGCCGACGGTGCGCAAGCGCAGATCCCTTTCTTCGAGCTCACGCTTGAGGGCATCGCGCTCGCCTTCGAGACGCCAGCGCCGCTCCTGATCCTCACCATCGCGCTCGACACGGTCGGCCAGTACCGGAATGTTCGGGGGCGACGGCGGCGACACGGGACGCAGACCAAGTCGCGGCGCCATCTCGGCGACGGCGCGCGCGGTCAGGAGAAATTCATTGCGATCGCTCTGCAAAAGCGGATCCCAGAGGCGATCACCCAGCCAGGACATGGAATTTTGACTGCGGCAGACGAGGCGCACCGGACCACGACCAAGGTCGGGACCCGCTGCGGCGATTTCGGCCATATGACGCAAAGGCAGATTCCAGCTGCGCTCGGCCCAGCCGGCGGCATCGAAGGACATCTCGAAAAAGACAAAGGCAACCGGCGACAAGGTGGCATCGAGTTCGACATAGATCGCCGGCAAGCTGCGACCGGCGAAGATCTGCAGCGCCACATAGCCATCCAGGCAGGCATGAAAATCCGAGCCCAGGAGTACGCGTGAAATCTCACCTTCCTCCCAAAAGACGATGAGCTCATGCCTCTCCGTCAGTTCCTGCAGCATGTCGCCACCTTAGCTGAACGATGACCCATATCGTGTCCTGTCCAGTCTAGCCAATCGCTTCGCGCCAGCAAAGCGCAGGCTGCCAGATTGCGATCTGATCGACGCTCTGCGCGCAGCCGGCCAAGACCGCGCGCAGGCATCCTCTTCATCCGCGCTGCTTGAGCTCGCGGCGACGGCGATGCAGGATGGGCTCGGTGTAACCGGAAGGCTGCGCCCGTCCCGCCAGGATCAGCTCACGCGCCGCCTGAAAAGCGATGCTCGCGTCAAAATCGCTGGCCATCGGCTGATAGAGCGGATCAGCGGCATTCTGCTGATCGACCACCACCGCCATACGACGTAAGGCAGCCTCGACCTGTTCGAGCGAGCAGATACCATGATGCAACCAGTTAGCGACGTGCTGACTGGAGATGCGTAGGGTGGCGCGATCTTCCATCAAGCCGACATGGTGAATATCCGGCACTTTCGAACAACCCACCCCCTGATCGATCCAGCGCACCACATAGCCGAGAATGCCCTGGCAATTGTTGTCGAGCTCTTCGTTGATCTCTGCCGCCGTCCAGGCTGGATGTGCCTGCACCGGCACGGTGAGGATGTCGTCGAGCGCCGCACGCGGCCGCGACTTGAGTTCGTTTTGACGTGCCTGAACATCGACTTGGTGGTAATGCATGGCGTGCAAAGTCGCCCCCGTCGGTGACGGCACCCAGGCGGTATTGGCGCCCGCCTGCGGGTGGGCGATCTTGCTCTCGACCATTTCACGCATCAGATCGGGCTTGGCCCACATGCCCTTACCGATCTGCGCCTTACCCTGCAGACCACAGGCCAGGCCGATATCGACGTTCCAGTTCTCATACGCCGCGATCCACTTCTGCCGGCGCATCTCCTCCTTACGCACCATGGGACCGGCCTCCATCGAGGTATGGATCTCATCACCCGTGCGATCGAGAAAGCCGGTATTGATGAACATCACCCGATGACGTGCAGCGTGAATACAGGACTTGAGATTGACCGTGGTGCGCCGCTCTTCATCCATGATGCCCATCTTGACGGTATACATCGGCAGGCCGAGAGCCTGTTCGACACGCGCGAAGATCTCATCGGCGAAAGCCACTTCCTGCGGACCGTGCATCTTCGGCTTGACGACATAGATGGAACCACTGCGGCTATTACGCAGACTACCGAGACCGCGTACATCGTACAGGGCGATGGTGACGGTCACCATGGCGTCCATGATGCCCTCGGGAATCTCCTCGCCTTTGTACAGAATGGCTGGCGTCGTCATCAGATGGCCGACATTGCGCACCAACAGCAGGGATCGACCATGCAGGGTCAAGCTTCCACCCTGCGCCGCGGTAAAGACGCGATCGGCCTGCATACGACGCACCAGTTGACGATCACCTTTACGGAAAGACTCCTGCAGATCTCCGCGCATCAGCCCCAACCAGTTGCGATAGACCTCGGTCTTGTCCTCACCATCGACCGCAGCGACCGAGTCTTCACAGTCCTGGATGGTGGTGATCGCCGCCTCCAGGCAAAGATCCTTGACATGGGCAGGGTCGGTAGCACCGATCGGATGCTGGGCATCGATCTGGATCTCGATGTGCAGTCCATGATTGCGCAGCACGACACTGCTCGGAGTCGCCGCATCACCGGCGTAGGCGACGAATTTTTCCGGTTGCTGCAAAGCACTGCCGGACGTCGCACCGAAAGCGACGTAAAGCTGGCCGTCAACAACACGATAAGCCGTAGCATCGACGTGGCTGCCCTGTGCCAGCGGTGCCACTTGATCGAGCAGGCGGCGGGCGTAGGCGATGACCTGCCGGCCACGCACGGGATTATAGCCGGCGCCTTTTTCGGCACCACCGCTCTCGGCGATGACATCGCTGCCATACAGGGCGTCATAGAGCGAGCCCCAACGGGCATTGGCGGCATTGAGCGCATACCGCGCATTTTTCACGGGCACCACCAGCTGTGGACCGGCGATGGTCGAAATTTCGGCATCGACATTCTCCGGATCGACAGCAAAATCCTCGACCTCATCGACGAGATAGCCGATGTCTTTGAGAAAGCTCTTGTAGGCATCGAGGCTATAGCTAGGATGAGCGCGGTACCAAGCATCGATCTGTGCCTGAAGTTCGTCACGACGCGCCAGCAATGCCTGATTTTTCGGCATCAGGTCGGAGACGATGCTCTCAAAGCGCGTGAAAAAATCCTGTGCCGAAATACCCAGCGGGGGCAGGATGTCATCGATGATCAGCTGGTACAGATCGCGGCTCACCTGCAGGTGGCCGACATGGACGCGTTCGGTCATAGCTCTTGGCCTCTTGAGAAAAACGGTGCCCTAGTGTAGCGAAAAGCACCTGGATATTGAAAAATAAATCAGGAACGAGGAAAGCAAACGGGGCCCGCAGGCCCCGTCGACAGACAGCGAAGTCACCCTTCCATCAATGGAACTGTTCTTCTTCCGTCGAGCCGGTGAGTGCCGTCACCGACGACTGGCCACCCTGGATGACGGTGGTCATGTCATCGAAGTAGCCGGTGCCCACTTCCTGCTGGTGCGCGACAAAGGTGTAGCCACGATCAGCAGCGGCGAACTCGGCTTCCTGCAAGCGCACATAGGCGCTCATGTCCTCACGCGCATAGTCATAAGCGAGCTGGAACATGCCGTACCACATGTTGTGGATACCTGCCAGGGTGATGAACTGGAACTTGTAGCCCATAGCCGACAGTTCGCGCTGGAACTTGGCGATGGTGGCATCGTCGAGGTTCTTCTTCCAGTTGAACGACGGCGAGCAGTTGTAGGCGAGCATCTGATCCGGGAACTTGGCCTTGATCGCTTCGGCGAACTTGCGCGCTTCGTCGAGATCGGGCTTGGCCGTTTCGCACCAGAGAAGGTCAGCGTAGGGCGCATAGGCCAGACCACGGCTGATCGCCTGATCGATGCCGGCGCGGGTACGATAGAAACCTTCCGCCGTACGCTCACCGACGACGAAGGGCTTGTCGTTTTCGTCGAAGTCCGAGGTCAGCAGGTCCGCCGCATTGGCATCGGTACGCGCCAGAACGATGGTCGGCACATCCGCGACGTCAGCCGCCAAGCGCGCCGCCGTCAGCTTCTGCACGGCTTCCTGAGTCGGCACCAGCACCTTGCCACCCATATGACCGCATTTCTTCACCGAAGCTAGCTGGTCTTCGAAATGCACGCCGGAAGCACCAGCGAGGATCATCGCGCGCATCAGCTCATAAGCATTGAGCACACCACCAAAGCCGGCTTCAGCGTCAGCGACGATGGGCAGGAAGTAGTCGACATAGCCCTTGTCGCCGGGCTTGAGACCCTTCTGCCACTGAATCTGGTCAGCGCGACGGAAGGAATTGTTGATACGCTCGACCACGGCCGGGACCGAGTTGACCGGGTACAGGGACTGGTCCGGGTACATGGTCATGCCGGTGTTGTTGTCGGCGGCAACCTGCCAGCCCGACAGGTAGATGCCCTGCACACCCGCCTTGGCCTGCTGCACCGCCTGACCGCCGGTGAGGGCGCCCATGCAGTTGACGAAATCCTTCTCCGGACGGAAGCTCGGCTTGGCGCCTTCGGTCAGCAGCTTCCACAGCTTCTCGGCGCCACGACGGGCCAGCGTGCTCTCAACCTTGACCGAACCGCGCAGGCGCACGACGTCTTCGGCGCTGTAAGTGCGGGTCACGCCCTTCCAGCGGGGATTCTCAGCCCAATCTTTCTTCAGACGGGCAATTTCTTCGTCACGATTGTAGTCACCGATCGCCATGCTGCATCTCCTCATCAGGTGGGGGGCGTGGAACATGGGAGGATTCTACGACCTGTGCCATAATTTATCCAATTTATGAGTGTTATTTAGAATATAATTTTGGCAAATAATAGCTATCTGCACCCAGGGGCCTCATGAACATCGACCGCATCGACCTCAATCTCCTCGTCTACCTCGATGTCCTGCTGCGCGAACAGAGCGTGACGCGCGCCGCCCTGCACCTCGGCATTTCGCAGCCGGCCATGTCGAATGGTCTCAAACGCCTGCGTGAACTTTTCAATGACCCTCTGCTGATCCGCTCGCGCGCCGGCATGACCCCCACGGAGCGGGCACGACAACTCATGCCACAACTACGCCACCTGCTCACCGACATGAACCGCCTGCTCGAGCCGGTACAGGAATTTCGCCCCTTCGGCAGCCATCGGGTCTTTCGCATCATGGCATCGGACTATGCTGAAGCCACCCTCATCCCCCCCCTGGTCAAGGCCATGCGCTCGGAAGCCCCCGGCGTCGTTCTCGACTTCCTGACCCCCTCGGACGTCTCTGCCCAGGACCTCGAACAGGGCAAGGTCGACCTCGCCATCAACCGCTTCTTCGATCTGCCGCAATCTTTCTATCAGACTTCCGTATGGAGCGACACTTTCTCCTGTCTGCTGCATCGTGACGCCCCTTTCGCCAACCGTCTGAGCCTGAAAAATTATCTCAGCGCCAACCACATCTGGGTGAGCAAAACGGGCATGGGCATGGGTTTTGGCATGGATCCGGACAAGTCCGAAGGTCTCGGCTGGATCGACCAGGCCCTCGAGCGCATCGGCCAGAAACGCAAGATCGTCATCTTCACCCGCCACTATCAGATGCCCGCCATGCTCGCCCTGAACAAGGACCTGATCGCCACCCTGCCGACCCGTGTTGCGCGCCTACAGGCAGAAAACCCTCTGCTCGTGCTCAAGCCCCCCCCCTTCTTCATCCCCGAATTCGAGCTCAAGATGGCCTGGAGTCCGCTGCTGCACACGCATCCCGCGCACAAATGGCTGCGCCAGCTCATCACCTTCGTCGCTCGCACCGTCCTTAAGCATGAGCAGGAAGAACGCCCCGATGACTTTTGAGAGCGCGCACAGGGACACGCCAGCGTGTTAAAATACCGGCGCCTTTATCGTCGATGGAACCATGGTGAAACGGATATCTGCCTGGATTTTGAGTGCTTTTTATTGGCTGGCCTGGGGCCTTTGCCTTGGCTTTTTTCATGTTCTGCAGGTCGTCGCTCTGCACACCCGCGGCGAATCAGCGCGCCGCCACGTCGCCGACGCCTTGAACCGCAGCTTGTTGCTCTGCCTGCGCCTGCTCGGTATCCGCACCCATCTACACATCCAGGCCCTGCCACCCACCGGACGCCCACTGATCGTCGTCGCCAACCATCAGAATCAGATCGATATTTCCGGCATCTCGTGGCTGCTGCGCCGCCATGCTCCAGCCTTCGTCGCTAAACAGGAGCTCGGCCATGGCCTGCCAAGCGTCTCCTACAATTTACGCCACAGCGGCGCCGCCCTCATCGACCGTGCCGATGCACGTCAATCCCTGCGCGAGATCGCCCGTCTCGGCCGCATGATCGCCGAGGAGAAGCGCGCTGCGGTGATCTTTCCGGAAGGCACGCGTGCGCGTGACGGCAAGATCAAACCTTTCGCCAGCGCCGGCGTCAAAACCTTGCTCAAGTATGCTCCTGACGCGCTCATCGTGCCGGTATGCATCGATGGCGCCTGGAAAATGAATGCCGACGGGATGTTTCCTCTCCACATCGGCCACGACATCCACTGGACCCTGCTGCCAGCGATCGACCCACTCCAGGCGGGTGGCGCCGAAGCAGCCCTGGCGATGGCTGAAACGGCCATCGCCAGGGCCCTGCCAACGACGTGCGCCGGCTGAACTCAGGACCAGGCAGCGTTGAGGATGGCGAGAAGATCGGCACTGCCCGCTTCGCGCGGATTGAACATGATCGAACCATCATTGAGAGCAAGCTCAGCGATCTGCGGCAGTTGCTCACGCTGCACCCGCCCGGTCTCCTGCAGGGTACGCGGCAGCTTGCAGCGCGCATGCAGCTCATCGCGTAAGGCGCGCAGTGTCCCCACCGCCCGCGCCGCCCGCGCCGTCGCCGGCGTCGCGGCATAGACTTCCACCCCAGCCAGGGGCAGGAGCAGTTCGGCCAGCCGCGGCGCGATCTTCTCCATATTGTATTCGAGCACGTAGGGCAAAAAGAGATTCATGCACAAGCCATGCGGCAGATGGCAGGTGGCACCGAGAGCATGTCCGAGGGAATGCACCAGACCGACCATGGCATTGGAGAAAGCGATACCGGCCATGGTCGAGGCCTGCGCCAGCTCAAGACGCCCAGCCGCATCAGCCGGATGATCCATGACCGCCAGCAGATGCGTGGCGATCTTGCGCACCGCTGAGAAGGCATAGACCTCGCTGATCGGGTTGCTGGCGATACAGGTGAAGGATTCGACGGCGTGCGTCATCGCATCCATGGCGGTCATCGCCGTCAGATGCGGAGGCAGGGTCTGCGTCATGCGCGGATCGAGCACGGCGGCATTCGGCATCAGAAAATAAGAAGTGAAGGGTACCTTGGCATGCTTCTCGGTATCCGAGACGACCGCCACCATGGTGACTTCCGAACCCGTTCCAGCGGTCGTCGGTATGACGAAGAAAGGCCGCAAGGGCCGTTTCAGATTGTGCGCACCGGCGTAGACATAAAGATCATCGCCGCCCTCGGAGACGAGGATATTGACGCCCTTGCTGGTATCGATGACCGAGCCACCACCGACGGCCAAAATGGCATCGCAGTCATGTTCCCGATACAGGGCCGCAGCCTGTTGCACGGCTTGCATGCTGCTGTCCGCCGGCACATCCTGAAAGATGGCAGCAGCCTGCAGGCCGGAAGCAGCCAGGGCTTCCTCGACATGGCGCAGCAGACCGACTCCGACGACGCCGCGATCGGTGATGATCATCGGTCGTGACGATTGCAGTGTCGCCAGCTCGAACGGAATGTGCTCTAAGGCCTTGTAGCCGGCGATAACCTTGACCGGACAAAAGAACTCATAAAAAGACGTGCTCACGCGCTTCACTCCCCACGGGTCATGTTGTAGGCCAAGCGGCCATAAATTTTTCCAGCAGCCTGCACTTTGGCGATGAAGGAAATCTCCGGATAGCGTTTGACCGCCAATCGTGCGATCGCCGCCGGCAGAATCAAGGCTTCCATACGCGTCAAACAGCGCACCAGCCGAATCGCCAGCGAGATGTCGCCGGTGACATACATGCGATCGTGCGCAAAGGCCTGCGCCGTACTCTCCTGGAAGGAAAACACCAGAAAAGCATGCGTCACATGCTTGAAGCAAATACCGAGATCGACACGCTGCGGCCGTTCACGCAGAAGCTGGAAGCGTCCATCGACGACGCGTAAGGCAAAACTGGGACCATCCGGCAGGACCATAAACTGCAGCACCATTTGGTCGGGAAACCCGCGCAGTTCGCGCGCCACTTCTGCATCCTCATGAGCGACGGCGACCAAGCCGCGCCCGATGACGCCCATCATCACCTCGACGTAAGCACGCATAGCTTGCGCTTGCAGCCTTTGCATCAGAGCCATAGACTTATAGCCTCCTCATGTCTTAGAGCTTTTACTCTAGATGCAGCATAACGAACTTATCCAGGGTCTGGCAATGCTGACACGCGCTTTTACCGCCGCATCATGATCTACGTACTTCTCATCCTCGCCCTGCAGATCGCTTTGGCCGCGCACGTTCTGCGTCAGGGACGTTCGCCCTGGTGGATCGTCGCTTTCATAGTCTTCCCGGGCTTGGCCTCTCTGATCTATCTGCTCAGCCTCACCATCGATGCTGCGCCGCCAGCGCGACGCGTATCCTCGACGTTCTCGCTCAGTCAGCTTGAACGTGACTACCGACGCACGCCGACCATCGCACAGGCGCTGGCTCTCGGCGCCGCCCTCGAAGAACGCGGGCAGATCACAGCGGCGCTGCGCCTCTATGAAGAACATGGCGAACGCGATGCCCTCCTCCTGCAGGCACGCGCTAACGCCCTGCTCGCACTCGACCGGGCCCATGAAGCCGGCGCCATCGTCGACAAAATTTACAGCCTGCCCGGCTCCGCCCTGCCCGAGCAGACGCCTCTGCTGCGCGCCCGTATCCTGGCGGCACAGGACGATCCACACTGCGAACAGGCCTATCGCGAGCTGCTCACCCGACCCGGCCCGGAGGTGCGTTGCCATCTCGCCGACTGGCTGCTCAAACAGCAACGCAACGAGGAGGCACGCGTACTCTACGGCAGCATCCTCGAATCTGCGCATGACAATGGTCGCGCCTATCGTCAACTCTATGCCCCCTGGATCGAGCGCGCCCGTCAGGGGCTGGCCATCATGCGATGATGCCGCGATGCCGCCAGTCGGCGAGATCCTCGGCGGTATAACCGAGACGCGCCAGGATGCGCTGGCTATCGGCACCGAGGTCCTTGCCGGCGTGTCGATAAGCCACTGGTGTGCGCGAAAACCGCAGGGGACTGGCCACCTGAGTTAGGGACGTTTCGCCTTGCGCCACTTCGACGAGCATGCCGCGCGCCTGCAGCTGCGGATGCTGAGCCGCCTCCTGCAAACTCAGCACTGGTTCGACGCAAGCGTCAACAGCCGCCAGTACCTGCAGCCAATGCGCTCGCGGCTGTGCCAACAGCGTCTGCGCGATACCCGACTTCAAGCGCCGCACGCTGTCGGCATCGGCGTGCGCTAGGGTCAGCGGACTCAGATCCAGCCTGTCGATGGCAGTGAGAAAGCTGTGCATGAACACCGGCTCGAGCGCCGCTACCGACAGATAAGCGCCATCGGCACAGACATAGCAATCGTAGAAACCTCCACCATTGAGCGTCTCCGTCTCCAGGCCAGGATCCGTTCCCGCCAGGGCGGCGGGCGTCGCCAATGGCTGCAAGGCGAAAGCCGCATCGGTCATGCTGATGTCGATACTCTGCCCTTCGCCGGTGCGTTGCCGGTGGATGACCGCCGCCAGCAAAGCGATGACGGCATGCGCCGAGCCGCCAGCGAGATCAGCAAATTGGACCGACATCGGTTGCGGACCACTCGCCCGGCGGCCGTTGTAGCTGAGCGCGCCAGCGATGGCGAGATAGTTCAGGTCATGGCCGGCGCGATCACGATAAGGGCCGGTCTGGCCATAGCCGGTCAAGGCACAGTAGATCAAACCCGGGCAGTGCTGGCGTAGCGTCGCCTCATCGAGGCCGAGTCGCTGCATGACGCCGGGACGAAACTGTTCGATGACGATGTCATAGTCTTGCAGGAGACGAAAGATGACAGCCCGTCCCTCTTCACTCTTGAGATCGAGAGCGAGGCTGTCTTTGTTGCGATTGAGCTGGGCGTGCACCCGTGATACGCCGTTTGCGAACGGCGGCATCCAGCGCACCAGATCGGCGCGCTGTGGCGATTCGATACGTAGAACATCGGCGCCCATGTCGGCCAGCATCATGCTGGCGAAAGGTCCCGGCAGCAGGGCACTGAAATCGAGGATACGCAAATTCTGCAAAGGTCCGGGCATGAAGCACTCTCCTGACATGGCTACGACAGCAGCTTAAAACGTCGGCGCCGCACCTGCCAATGACAGCAACTGCCATCGCATTGACCCGGATTGTTCATGGCAAGGCGAGATGATCGCCCTAGCGCCGCTCGGCGATGGATGCGCCCATGAGCCTTTGGCAGACCCTGTATCGCTGTCTTGATCCGCACACCCTCCTGAACATCGACGCTGGGACGTTCAAGGTGCAAGATCATCATCTCGTCGCCATGCGTGATGATGTCACGCGCCTGGTCGGCGCCGGTGTTTTACGGACGCCAAGCGCTGCGCAATGGCAGATGATTCTCAGCCCAGCCACCGCCAGTCGGGTGCTCGCCGGTGCCGGCGCCGGTAAATCCAGCGCTTTGCTGCTGCGCCTGATCTTTCTCTTACGGCATCTGCAGATCGATACCCGGCACATCAGCCTGTTCAGCTTCACCCGTGCCAGCTGTCAGGATCTGCGCTCACGCCTGCTGCTGATGGCCGGTGTCCTCGCTTGGCCATGTGATGAGCAGCAGGCGGCGCATCTGATCACCACCTTCCACGCCCGACTGCTGCAGGCTCATCCCACCGCCCGCATTTTCATGGGCGGCGATGAAGATGGCCGCAGCGCTCTGTTGCTGCGCCACCTCTATGGTGAACTGTGGCGGAACGATCGATGTTTTCAGCGCACGGTGACAGAGCTCATCGACACCCTACCCGTAGCGCCCATGCCTGACGGTGATCGCGAGTACAGACGCCGCGACGCCGCTGAAGTGCAGACCCACGCGCCGCACCTCGGCCTACCGCAGCGCCTGCCCGGGCTCGACCTGCACGCACACATCTGTCATCAAGGTCACTTCCTCTTTCTCGATGAAGCCCTCTGCCCCGATGGTCCATACATCGCACAACGACGACAACACTTCATCGCCCAGGCACCCGGTCACGCCCACTGGCTCTCCGCCGAAGAAGGTCAGGCTTGGCTGTGTGGACAAGGATGGCGGCGCGCTGACGCCCCACCCATGCCACGGGTGTTTTGTCCCGGCGATGCACAGCCACGCTTACTGCATGAGCACCTCTGGCTCTATACGCAATATCTGCACGCTCTCGGCGCCATGAAGCCACCTTGGCGCGCCCGGCGCGGCGCATCCACCTCTGGCAAGCTGTTTATCAGCGCCTTGCAGCGCTTCATGCGCCACTTGCAGCGCCACCTGCATCAACGGCAACAACCGAGCTATGACCTGCTCTTTATGCAAGCGACAGCACCAGCATCGCCGGCTTTGTGCCACCTTCTGATCGACGAGGCTCAGGATATCAATCGTCCGACCCTGCTCTGGCTGCTGCGTCAGCAAAAAGCTCTGCAGCACCAGGGACACGCGATCAGCCTGATGGCCCTCGGCGATGACTGGCAATCCATCTATGGTTGGCGCGGTGCACGCAGCGACCTTCTCCTCGATCTGCATCAGCAGGTGCGACGCGCCGGACAGGCTCTACAGGACATCGTCCTGCCCGACAACTTCCGAAGTACAGCGACCATCATCGATGCCAGTCAATGCGCCCTTGCCGACGTCAGACGCCGCAGCCAGCGCCAGACTCTGGCGCACCGCCACACAGAGGCCGGTCCCGACGTTCTCTATTACAGTCATCCGCACATCATCGGCACGCGCATCGCCGAACCCGCCTGGCCCGGCATCCTGCGACTGATCGAGCGACTTCTACAAGCCAGGACCACGGCGCCCGATCTGCTGCTGATGAGCGCACGCCACGCCGTCCTCACTGAACTGAGACGGCGCCTGCCATACGACTGGCAGCGCCATATCCGTCTGTGCAGTCTGCACGCCGCCAAGGGACTGGAAGCCGACACCGCCATCCTCCTCGGCGACATCCCGCGCGCACCGGCGCACGACTGGCATGATCGGCTCCTGCGCGCTCATCTCGGGCCATCCCGTTCCTGCCGCCCTTATAGCGAACAACAGGAGGATGAGGAGCGCCGCCTCGCCTACGTCGGCCTCAGCCGGGCACGCGCAGCCTGCCTGTGGATCGGACCACCGGCACCGCATGCCAGTGTATTGCTGCAGCGCTGGCTGCAGGCGGCGCGCCCGGAACAGCGTCAGATCACCTGAAAGGAGAGATGATATTGACCCTTGCCGCCTGCACCCGACTATAATCGCGGCAGAGCAATAGTGATGGCGAGTCATCGTTCATGGCATCCCTGCGCGGCATGTTTTTTCTCATGGTCGGCTTTCTCAACACGGCGCTGCACGGCAGCCTGATCGTGCTGGTCTCCCTCCTCATTCCGCTGACCTCGCCGGCTCTGCAAAAACGCATGAAATCTTGTGTCGAAAAGATCGCCGAGGACTGGGTGCGCGCTTGGTCGCTCATCTTCCGTACCCTGACGCCATCGCTGTGCTGGTCGGTGCAGATGCCGGTAGAACTCGACCACCAGCGCTGGCACCTGATCCTCGCCAATCACCAGTCCTGGGTCGACATCCTCGTCCTCTTTCACATCTTTCACCGGCGCCTGCCATTTCTGCGCTTCTTCCTCAAATATGAACTGCTCTACTTCCCTTTTCTTGGCCTCGCCTGCAAGGCTTTGAACATGCCCTTCATGAAGCGCTATTCGGCCGCCTACCTCGACCGCCACCCGCACAAGCGCGGCGCCGACCTCGCGCGCACACGCGCTGCCTGCGCCCATTTTCAGGATCGGCCGGTGGCCATCGTCAATTTTCTCGAAGGCACACGCTTGAATGCCGACAAGCAGGCACAGCAGCACTCGCCTTATCGATATCTGTTGCGTCCGAAAACGGGCGGCATCGCCTTTGTCCTGCAGGCCCTGGAAAACAAGATGGATAGCGTCCTCGACGTCACCATCGCCTACCCGGAAGGAACACCGACACTCTGGGATCTCGCCTGCGGCCGCCTGCATCATGTCGTCGTCACCGTCGAACAGCGCGACATCCCGCACGATTGCCGCCATGGCGACTATGCACGGGATGGCGATTACCAACGAAGATTCCAGGCATGGATCGCCGGTCTCTGGCTCGACAAGGATCGTCACCTCGCACGCCTTCTTGGTACGGAGTAGACATGCTCAATCTTTTTCTACGACCGCGTTGGGACAGCCCGAAAGCCCAGCAGCGTATCCAGGCCCTGCTCGCCATGCCGGAGGACGATACCCGTCTGCAGCTCATGGCCGAAAGCGACAGCGAACCGCAGGTGCGCGCTCAAGCTCTGCGCCGTCTGCACAGCCTCGCCAAGCTTCTTGATCTGGCGCAGCGCGATCTCGACGCACAGGTACGCGATGCCGCCTGGGAGCGTGCCCTCGAACTTCTGATGCGCCCCCTGGAGCAGACACCAGAAAAAGCTCAGCGACTTGACTTCATCGCCGCTGTGCGTCCGGCGACCATGCTCACCCGCATCATCAAAAGTACGGCGGATCTTGAGCTGCGCCGTGCGGCCGTGCATGCCTTGAACGATGAGCTCCATCTCGAAGACATCGCCCTCAACTCCTCGCTCGCCTCCTTGCGCCTAGCAGCGGCAGAAAAGATACACAGCGAACCTTTGCTGCAAACGCTTGCCGAACAAAGCCGCAATCGTGACAAAAACGTTCATCGCCTGGCGCAGCAACGACTCGACACCCTGCTCGCGGCGCGCCGCGCCGAAGAAGAAGAGCAGCGCCGCCGTCAGCAGGTGCAGGAACAGGTGCGACAGCTGGCCTGCGCTCCCGATCATCCCCTCTACGCCGCCCGCGCCGCCCATCTCGAACAGACCTGGCAAGACCTGGCGATGCCCGACGCTGCCGGTGACCTGAGCCTGGCCTGGGAACGCATCCATGCACGCTGTCAGGAACTGGCGCACGCTCAGGAGCAGCGCCGTGTCCTGCATCAAATCCAGGCGACGCTGCAGAACCTGCGTGCCACCCCTTTGCAAAGCACACAAGTTCTGCACTGGGCGGAAAGCATCAGCGACCTCGAGCGCCTCATCGATAGCCTCGCGGAGCCACGGCCAGCTGAGATCGTGGCGCTACACGCCAGCCTCGCCCTCTGGCAGGACTGGTGGGATATCTGGCTACAGAATGAATCTCGTCTCGCCGTCAGTAGCGATGCCGCCGAACGCCTGGAACGCATCGATCGACTGCTCGCTGCACCGCTGCCCGACTGGATCGATGCCACCGACTGGCAACAGGCTCTGCGCCAGGAACGTCAGCAGTATCTGCCGCCCCCGCCAGCAGAGACGACGGCAGTACCCAAGCCCAGCGGCCGGCCTCTGTCCGAACGCCAGCGGGCGGCTCTCGACAAAGTCGAGGCCTTGATTCAGCAAGGCCAGTCGCAAGCCGCGCACGAGCAGGGGCGGCGCATGCTGCGCTGGTCGAGCGATGACAGCAGTGAGCAACAGCGTCTCGATGCGGTGCGTCAGACCATGCAGGGGTGGCAGGACTGGCAGGCTTACGCCGTCCTACCGAAACAGGATGAGCTCCTCGCCGCTGCCACCGAGCTCAGTCAACTCGACGCTGCGCCGGCAGAATTGCATCGCCGCCTGCGCGCCTTGCGCCAGGCGTGGAAAAATCTCGGGCATCTCGAGCATCCTGAAGCGGGCGTCCGCCATGAGCGTTTCCGCACACTGACGCACAGCGTCGATCGCCGTTGTCAGGACTGGTTGCGTCAGGAAGCCGAGGCACGCAAGCAGTGGTGCGCACAGTTCACCGCCCTGGTCAGCGAGCTGAGTGCCGTGTCCTTGCCACCCAGCGGCGATCGCGACGCCTGGCGCACCCTGCGACAACGTCTGCCGGAACTCCGGGCGCAACTGCGTCAGCCCGCAGACGAGCTGACACGCGAGCAGCGTTCCCTGATCGCCGCGCTGCGCATCCAGATTCAACGCCTCACTGCCGGTGTACAAGCAGAAGAATCGGCTCAGGAAAAGCGTATGCAGTCGCTGATCGAAGCGGCGCAACAGATCACCCAGGCACAGGAACTGCGCACCTTGCAGCAGGCCTGGCGACAACTTGGCATCCACCGCCATCAGGACAACCAGCGCCTATGGCCACAGTTCCAAAGCGCCATCGCCGCCTGGCGGGAGAAGCAAGCCAGTGCCGAAGAAAAATTGCTGGCCGAGGTGCGCCATCTAGCCAGCGATGATCCCGGCTTTCTGGCACAACTCGACGCGCTCGCTCAGGCGCACCCCGGTCGCGCGCCGGTGCAGAGCCTGATCAGCCAACGACGGCAGGAGTTTCTCGCCCAACGCCAGCAGCGTCAGCAACGACAACGCGCCGATCTCATCGCACAGCTCATCAACATCCTCGACCAGCGCGACGCCGGTCAGGCTGGCGCTGCTCTCGATGATCTGCCACGCCCGTGGCGTCAGCACTTCGCGCAAGCCTCCCTGCCCTGTTCGCGCACCGAGCGGCAACGTGCCCTGCTGCTTTGGGAAGGTCTGCTCGACATTGCTGCGCCTGAAGCGGAGCGCGACCTGCAGCGTCAACTCCGCCTCGAACGCTGGACTCGCGGCGAGCGCCGTACCGATGCCGAGACCTTGCAAGGCTTGGCACAAGCCTGCATGATGCCCTGTGAAGCGGCGACGCCGGAACTACATGAACGCATCGCCGTCTGCCTGCACAAGACCCTGAAACCTTGAGAAAGAGGACTAACAATGGCGCTGCACCAACCCGCCCACTATGATGAAACCTGGAGTGACGAGCGCATTCAGTCCTGGCTCGGGCGCGCTGGTGCCAGCGGTGAATCGAGCGATTTCAGCGTGCTATGGCGCGCTTACCAAGGCATGCGGCCCTATGACTTCGAACGTTTCATGCAGCTCTACAGCGCCGCCGGTCGTGACGTCAATGCGCGCAGCCTGCTCGGCGAGACCTTGACTGGCATCGTCTCGCGTCATGCCCGTGGTGGCGTCTTTTTGCAGATCCTCAAAGACGCTGGCGGTAGCGTGTGATCTTATTGGGTGCGGAGGCCCGTCCTATGAAGCGTGCTATGCAGCTGTGCAGCCTTGTCTTAATCACCTTGCTCGCCCTGGCCGGGCCGGCGCGCGCCGACAACGCCGATGTCTGGGTCGGACGATCCGCCCCCGACTTCCATCGCCTCGATCAATTCGGTAATGCTCACGATCTGCGCGATTTTCGTGGCCAGTGGCTGGTGCTGTATTTCTACCCGAAAGACCGCACCCCCGGCTGCACCCAGGAGGCCGAAGGCTTCCGCGATCTCTACCCCCTGTTCAAGAGCCATCACATACAAGTCCTCGGCATCAGCGTGAACAGCCAGGGGTCACACGCCGAGTTCGCACACGCCCTGCAACTGCCCTTCCCCATTCTTGCCGACCCGCACGGCGACACCGCACATGAATACGGCGTTCTGCACCACCTCATCCTCACCTCTTATGCGGCGCGCCAGACTTTTCTCATCGATCCGACCGGCAAGATCCGTCGTCACTATACCGATGTCGACCCAGCGACTCATCCCGGTCAGGTGCTGCGCGATGCGGTGAGCTTGCAAAAGACCCCCTGACTGAACCCGGCCGAGGACACCGCTCATGCGCACGCTCTCCTTCAACCGTATCGCGATCCCCGCCGACCTCTCGTCACGCCTGAGTATCGCCGCCGATGAAGCTGCTGCCGACAGCACCGGCTTGCCAGCCGCCAGTGTCGCCGCCATATGGCAGGCGGTCGAAGATCTGTATCGCAGTGGCGTCTTTCCAGCCATCACCTTTTGCCTGCGCCACCGCGGCAACATCCTTCTGCAACGCGGTCTCGGACATGCGCGCGGTTTCGGCCCCGGGCAAGATGACGAAAGCGCCGCCGTGGCCGTCCGTTATGACGATCCCATCTGTCTGTTTTCAGCGTCGAAAGCCGTCACCGCCATGCTGGTGCACTGGCTCAACCAGGAAGGCCTGATCGATCTCACCGATCCGATCAGCCGCTATATTCCGGAATATGGCGTGCAGGGCAAAAAAAACGCGACCATCTACCACTTGCTCACGCACCGCGGCGGCATCCCGCGTCTCGAAGGCGATTTCGAGCCCGAACTGCTCTTCGATCATGCCGCCATCGTCCAGCGCCTTTGCGCCGCCCGCCCGGTCTCACGCAGTGGGCGACGCCTCGCTTACCATGCCCTGACCGCCGGCTTCATCCTCGGCGAACTGATTCAGCGCGTCACCGGCAAAGACGCCCGCCATCTGCTCGATCGCGTCATCCGCCAGCCCATGGGCATGCGTTATTTCAGCTTCGGCTTGCCGATCGAGCAAAGAGCGCGGCTCATCACCCATCATGCCACCGGCTTGCGCCCGCTTTTTCCCATGGACCGCTATCTGCATCATGTTCTCGGCGCCTCCCTCGAAACCGCCGTCGACATGAGCAATGATCCGCGCTTTCTCGATGCCCTGATCCCGGCCGGGAATATCTATGCCAGCGCCGAAGAGGCCTGCCGATTCTTTGAAATGCTGCGCCAGCGTGGCCGCTACGGCGATGTGCAGGTCTTCGAACCGGCGACGGTGCACCGCGCCATCCTCGAAGCACAGGGCCCGGAACTCGATACCTCCCTGCTTTTGCCGATGCGCTATTCCATGGGCTTCATGCTCGGCTCCCGCCCCATCGGTCTGTTTGGACCGCAGACTTCCCAAGCTTTTGGTCACCTCGGCTTCACCAGCATCTTCTGCTGGGCCGATCAGGCGCGCGACAGCAGCGTCGCGCTGATGACCTCCGGCAAGGCTCTGCTCGGCCCGCACCTGCCCGCCCTCGCCAAGCTGCTCTATACCCTCTCCCACCAGCTGCCCAGTGGGGCCGCCCAAAAATAGATCGTGTCCCAGGAAATGGTGTAACAGCGCCGGTCACTCTTGCCTCGGGTAGGCATGGTTTGCTGTTCGATCAGCCTGCCATGGTGGGCAATGTCACCATCGCATCATCGCTCAAATGGGGTTCGTGGAGTGCAGTTTGGGGCGGTGCGCAGCCGGGAAGTTCATGTAGGCCAGCACGTCCGTCTCCGCCTCGTCCATCAGGGCTGCCAGTTTCGCTACCTTGCCCCGAATCTGATCAGCCACCTGGCGCCACTGGCCTTTCGCCAACTGCGCATCTTCTTGCGCAAAGGCCGTGGCAATGAAGGCTGAGACGACGCGCCGCCCCTGCTGGCCGGCATGAGCCAAAGCGTTGCGCATAAAGTGCACCCGGCAGCGTTGCCAGGACGAGTTCAGGATCTTGCTGACCGCTCCCTTGAGACCCTCGTGGGCATCTGAAATCACCCGCTTCACGCCGCGCAGCCCCCGGCGTGCCAAAGAGCGCAGAAACTCCATCCAGAAGGTTTCCGCCTCCGAAGCACCCACGGTCATGCCCAGGATTTCCCGGCGTCCATCGGTATGGACTCCCACCGCGATGATCACCGCCACCGAGACGATGCGGCCGTCCTGACGAACCTTGACGTAGGTGGCATCCAGCCAGATGTAGGGCCAATCGCCTTCAAGGGGGCGATCCAGGAAAGATTGAACCTCGCCGTCGATCTCCTCGCAGAGCCTCGACACTTGGCTTTTAGAGATACCTGTCATCCCCATGGTCTGGACCAGGTCATCGACGGATCGCGTCGAGATGCCTTGCACATAGGCTTCCTGGATGACCGCCGTGAGCGCCTTCTCCGTCATGCGCCGAGGCTCGAGGAAACTCGGAAAATAGCTGCCCTTGCGCAGCTTGGGGGCAGCTCCACGGTACCAGCTCGCGTCTCCCAATCTCTGCCACGGTAGCCGTTGCGCTGGACCTGGCGCTCTCCGGGCTTGCGCTCCCCATGAGCAGCCCCCGTCAGCCCTTCAACTTCCAGTTCCATCAGCCGGTGCGCGGAAAAGCAGATCATGTCATCGGTCATCGTCGTCATCCTCTGTGTTGTTGAGTTCGCAAACCAAACTCTCCCGAAGATGCGCGATGACCAGCTACGCCCTTCTGTTACACCACTTCCTGGGACACGATCTCGAGTGGCGTGATGTGTGTGGACAAAATTCAGCATGAGTTTGTAATTGACTGGGCTTTTTCATTCAAGAGCAGTTTATTTGACAATACCGTCGCAAGGAAGGGCATCGCCACCTCCAGAAAAGCCTCCGGGGCATCAACATGAGCAAAATGCGAGGCCTGCTCCAGCCACTTGATGCGTGCATCGGGAATGCGCTTTGCCAGACGCTCGCCAACAATGGGCGGCACCATCTTGTCCTGCTTCGCGTATACCAGCAACAGCGGGACAGGGAAGTGCTCCAGGCCCTTGAGAGCTGCTTCGAAGCGGCGCATTTCGCGCACCGACAGTGTATCGGAAAGGTGGCGCGCCAGTCCAAGCACGCCGTTGGGCGACGTCAATGCGCCAGCATATTCGCGGTGCTCCTCCCGCGATTTCAGGGTCTCGTCATAGTAATGCACATTGGTATGTACCCAGCGCTCTGGATTAAGGCGCACCAAGGTACCCACCGCCGCCTCGAAGGCGGACGGGATGGCCGATACTAGCGACAGTGCGTGCATTCGCGCCGTTGGCAGGCCTGGGCTATGCAGGTTCACCAGCCGGCTGATCGCCGCAGGCTCCAGTAGCGCCAGGCGCATCAGCAGATAACCACCCATGGAGTTGCCGATGGCGGGGGTGCCCCAGATGCCGAGTTCTTTCAATAATTCACCCACGGAGCGCGCTAGGTCATCGGGACCGTAGGAAGTGTCGGGTTTGTCGGAGCGCCCTCCACCGAGCAGATCGGGGATATAGAGCGTGTAGTGCTTGGCTAGCGCGTCCATCACGTAACGAAAGGAATAGCTGGCTGTCATGAGGCCGTGAAGGAGCAACAGGGGCGGACCCTCGCCATAGACGCTGACGTGCATCTTTACCGTGCCGAAGTGCGAGGTGCGCACCCTAACCTGGCGCTGTTCCGCACGAAAATAGGGGTGGGGCAGGCGGGGAGCGTCTGGCACAGCGGAAAAATGCATTTGCTTGAATGGCTTGAGCGCTTGCGACATGGAAATTCCTCCTTTTTTACGTCTAAAATGCCCGCCTTTCGCTACATGAGCTGGGGCATTCGAATCGGGAAAAGTGACCGTGACCTTTGCCTAGCACTACCCCTTGCGGGCCCTGTTCTCATCTAGGCCGCTTCACCTTACAGCGGCATCATTTGCCTAGGCCTTCGCTCACAATTACTGTTCTGGTGTGCAAATTCCAGCGTCTTCCCAGGACACTGCATGGCCGGGCGTGCCAGGCGTTTCATGCATCACTTCCCTCGTTCAACGGAGGAACAAGAAACCCTCCGGTTATTTCCGCCAACAGCTCTGCAAAACGGATGGTTGTTTTGTCCTCATAGGGCGCACCAATAATCTGGACATTCACCGGCAGCCCATCCGAGGTAATGCCAACGGGGGCACTGGTGGCCGGTAGGCCTATTAGCGTGGCCGGAGCAATCCACATGAACATGTCGGTATAGGGTCGATGGTGGCCGTCAACGCTGATCCGGCGCAGACTCATAAAGCGAGATTGATCGTGGGGGAAGGCAGTGGTCAGCGTTGGCGGAGTAAGAATCACGTCAAAGCGCTCGAAGTTTCTAACAAATGCCTCGCGCAGCTGCAAGCCAGCCTCGTAGACCACCAGCCATTCGGCATAGCTCATGGCAGCTCCCCTGTAGAACTTATCGGCGTGGCGGGGCAGGTCCAAGTATTTGCACATACCTTGCAACAAAGGCGCGCTCAAACCCATGAACCGGCGCACGGCCAGCGGTGCACCAGCCATTTTGTTGGCGCTCAGCTGCATGGCGTAGCAGGCAAACAGCTCATCGAGCGATACGCCGCTCGGCGAGCTCTTTACCACATCGACACCGGCGGCCTTCAGGCTGGCCGCCAGATCGGCGTAAACCGCCGTCATACGGCTGTCGATGGGGCAGCTGCTGTCGTCTATCCAGAGTAGCACGCGGAATTTCTGCAGTGTTTCGTGGCGCGGCGCTGGCAGGTTCTGCTGCCAGCCTGGCTGCATGGCTGGCCCGGCAGTGGCCAGCACATCCAGCATGAGTTGCAGGTCGTTCGCGTAGCGGGCCATCGGTCCAGCTACGCTCAGGGGGCTCTCGACCAACTGGCCGGGTAGTCCGGTTATATGACCGCGCGTAGAGATGATGCCGTAGCTGGACTTGTGCCCATACACCCCGCAGAAATGTGCAGGAATGCGGATCGAGCCGCCAATATCGCTGCCCAGTTCCAGCGGCGTGAAGCCGGCGGCGAGGGAAGCGGCCGCACCACCGGAGGAACCACCCGGCGTCAGGGCCGGATTCCAGGGATTGCGGGTAGTACCGTAGATGGCGTTATAGCTCTGGATGTCTGAAGCCTTGAAGGGCACATTCGTTTTGGCAAAGACAATCGCGCCAGCCTCCTGCAGACGGCTCACCGCCACGGCCGGCCGCGTCGGTCGGTGCGCGCGCAGCTTAGGAACGCCCGCGGTGCAGGGTATACCGGGCACCTCGTAGGTATCCTTGATGGTCAGCGGCAGGCCGTGCAGGGCACCCAGCGGTTCGCCTCGGCGCACCTGCGCATCCGCCAAATCGGCTGCTTGGCGAGCCCTCTCCAGGTCCTGCGCCACCACGGCGTTCAGCGTCGGGTTGTAACGCGTAATCCGTGCTACGCTCCCTTCCAGCAGGTCGCGGCTGCTTAAATCGCCCCTGGCCAGCCCGGCCAGCAGATGGCTGGCGCTTCGGTACTCTTCTTTTACCTTCATGGTCCGCTCCGGCTGTCCTAACTGCTGGCCCGGCAAATTGAGCACCCAACTATCTGTCCAATGACCCGGAATTATGCTAACCTAACGACAATTAGCTTAATTTACCTAGCGGCCGTTAACTTGTCAACTTCAGATAGCAAAAAAGGCGCTCGGGGCGGGGCATCAGACTCCGCCACGGGCAGCGAGACCAAAAAGACCGTGCGCCGCAGGATGAGTGCGCCGGCACGCCGGGAGACCATTATCAGCGCAGCGACTGCCATCTTCGCCGAGCAGGGCTACGATGGCGCGACCATGGATGAGATTGCCCGGCGTATCGGTGTGTCGGTACCCATTGTTTATGATCACTTCGCCTCGAAGCTGGCCCTGTACGAGTATCTATTGGACTTGCACTTCACGGAGCTCAGGGGGAGTTGGCATGATGCCTTGTTGGGCACGGGCACGATTCAAATGCGTATGGAGGCCTTTCTCGATGCATTATTCGCCCATGTCGAGTCGCATCCAGACGTGTGCCAGATGTTGTTTCGTGATTTTACGAGCGACAACGCAGCGCGGGCGGTTTATCGGCAGGCGGAAATGAAAAGCTGGTCGGTCATGGTTCCCATGCTGATGCAGCAAACCAGCCTGGTGCAGAAGGTAACCCTGGATTTCACGTCAATGGAAATGATGTTGTGGATCGTCAGAACCGGCCTGAAAGGTCTAGCGCTGTGGTGGTACGAACACCCGCACGTGCCACGCCAGCAGGTGGTTGCCGCTGGCATGAGCGTATTGTGGATGGGTGGGGATCAAGTACTTCAGGGTAAATCCTGGCCGATTAAATGATCGTGTCCCAGGAAATGGTGTAACAGCGCCGGTCACTCTTGCCTCGGGTAGGCATGGTTTGCTGTTCGATCAGGCTGCCATGGTGGGCAACGTGACCATCGCATCATCGCTCAAAGGAGCCATGGTTTCCAGCGTCATAGAGCGCGCCCGTTGCACGGCCCACTCATCGTTTTGCTCCAGGAGTATCGCCCCGACCAGTCGGATGATGGCTGCCTCATTGGGGAAGATCCCTACCACGTCGGTGCCGCGCTTGATTTCACCGTTCAGCCGCTCAATGGGGTTCACTTTGATTCTGGAATGGGCGCAGGAACATCGCGCCGAACTGATAGAGGACTGGGATCTATGCGCGCGCAATCAGCAATCGAACAAGATTCACCCTGCACTCTGCAGTTCATACCCATCTATCCCGGCAAACCGCCTCAACTAGGCTGAGAAAGTGCTCGCTGCACCGGCACAGTCTAGCCATTTAATGCTTATAATGGCCGCCGCCCCACCTGCTGGAGATGCCCTGTGTCGAGTGCCAAGCCACGTCTGATCTGGAGTACAACGCTGATGTTCGCGGCGACGGCGCTGATCGCCGGCGTCGGCGTACCCTGGTATGCCTGGCACAGCGGCCTGGACACCGCGATCCTGCTCTGGACACTTCTGCTCTGCGCGCTCAACGGCCTGTCGATCACCGCCGGCTATCACCGCCTATGGGCGCATCGCAGCTATGCGGCGCGCTGGCCACTGCGTTGCCTGCTCATGCTCTTCGGCAGCATGGCCGTGCAGAACAGTATCCTCGTCTGGGCCAGCGGCCATCGCACGCATCATCGCCACGTCGATGACAATGAGCGCGATCCGTACTCGGCCGGGCGCGGCTTCTGGTTCTCTCATATCGGTTGGATGCTGCGCGCCTATCCCAGCGGCCAGCTCTGTCTCGACCATGCCCGTGATCTGTGCGCCGATCCACTGGTGATGTTTCAGCACCGCCACTATCTCAAGCTCGTGCTGCTCACCAATGTCGGCATCCCCCTGCTCATCGGCTACGCCTGCGGCCACGTGCTCGAAAGCCTGCTGCTCTGCGGCGTCCTGCGCCTGGTGCTCTGCCACCACAGCACCTTTTTCATCAATTCCCTCGCCCATACCCTCGGCAGTCAGCCCTATGGTGACGAGAACAGCGCGCGCGACAATGCCTTCTTCGCCCTGCTCACCTGGGGTGAGGGCTATCACAACTACCATCATCTGTTTCAGTGGGACTATCGCAATGCCATACGCTGGTGGCAATACGACCCGACCAAATGGCTCATCTACAGTCTTTCCTGGTTCGGCCTGACCCACGATCTGAAGCGCGTCCCCGATTTCAGTGTGCGCCGCGCGCAGCTGACCATGCTGTTCAAAAAAGCCGAGCAACGCCTAGCCCTGGCGCCGGAGTCGGCCCTGGAAGTCTGCAAGCAGCGCCTCAGCCACGAGTATGAGCACTTCGTTCTGGCCATGAACGAATGGGGCAAGCTGAAAGAGGAATGGTATGCCAAGACCAAGGCTGATCTACTCAACGGCTGGGAGTCTTCGGCCTATCGCGACCGCTTCCGTGAGATCGAGCTGCGCCTGAAGCTGCTGCAAAAGCGTGTGCAGAGCTTGCACGCTCAGCTCGCCTGAGGCTCAGGGCGCCTCAAAAAGAACGGTCGCGACGACGTATTCGCGTTCATCGCTGAGACTGACCCAGGTGCGCCAGCCGCGTTCCTGCAAACGCCTTGCCCAGGTCGGAGAGAACTGCAACATCGGGCGGCCCTGTGCATCGTGATCAAGGATGATGTCCCGCCACCCGAGCCCCTGACTGATGCCCAGGCCCCAGGCCTTGGCCGTCGCCTCTTTGACGGCGAAGCGCTTGGCCAGAAACCGCACCGGATCACGCGCCTGCCGCCAGGCTTCCATCTCCCCCAGCGCCAGTAAGCGTAAGGCCAGACGCTCGCCATGGCGGGCATGGGCGCGGTGCAGACGCGCGACGGCGACGATGTCCGTTCCGAAGCCGACGATCATCGCGGCGCGCTGCTGTGCATCAGGGCACGCATCTGCTGTATGGCCTGGGCGAGACCGACGAAGACCGCCTGGGCGATGATGGCGTGCCCGATATTGAGTTCATGCAGGCCGGGCAAAGCCGCGACCGCCTCGACATTGTGGTAGTGCAGGCCATGGCCGGCATTGACGATGAGGCGACCATCGATGTGCTCGATGGCGGCACGCAGACGTTGCAGCTCGACCGCCGTCGGCCGCGCCGCGTAAGCGCCGGTATGCAGTTCAACCGCCGCCGCGCCGGTGTACAGGGCGGCGTCGATCTGCCGTGGATCGGGATCGATGAACAGGGAGACTTCGATGCCGGCGGCCATCAGCCGCTCACAGGCAGCACGCAGGCCGCTGACATCAGCAGCGACGTCGAGCCCGCCTTCGGTGGTCAGCTCTTCGCGTCTTTCCGGCACCAGGCAGACATGCTGCGGCCGCAGTTCCTCAGCGAGATCGAGCATGCTGGCGGTGACCGCCATCTCGAGATTCATGCGCGTCTGCAACAAGCCGCGCAGCCGGCGTACGTCCTCTTCCTGGATATGGCGACGATCCTCGCGCAGATGCAAAGTGATGCCATCCGCCCCCGCCTGCTCCGCGAGCAAGGCGGCGTGCACCGGATCCGGATAAGCTTCGCCGCGTGCCTGGCGCAAGGTCGCCACATGATCGATATTGACTCCCAACAGCAGACGCTGCTTCATCATGAGCTGCTCCTATGATGCCTGCCCGGCAGGCTGAATTCAGAACCGTTCACCAGGACGCACGGCCAGAGCCTGACGATAGAGCTCACGCGAGCGCAAGGTCCGTCCCGCCAGGGCGTGATCGATCAGTTGCCGAAATAGCGGCCGCGCCTGCGCCAGCACCGACGTCGAAGAAAAGTCGCCTTGCGCCATGGCCAGCAGGCTCGCACCGGCGATGCCTTGCGCCGCCGGCACAAAACCACGGCCAGGATCGAGACGATAGGAGGTCTCGGCGATGATAGGGGCACCATCATCGACACCATAGGCGAACAGATGCTCATCGCCGAGCAGAGACAGCAGGGCCAGCTCATATCGGCGCAAATCAGCTTCCCAAGACTCGCTTGCCAGCAGAAGCGCGGAGACGGTCTGCAGATAAACCGGCCACAAGGACTCACAGGGCAAACCGCGCGGCAGCAGACGCAAGGTCAGCTCATTGAGGTAAAGACCAGCATAGAGCGCCAGCCCTTGCGGCAATGCCGCCGGGCCGACGGCTTCGCAGAGGCGTACCGACTTCAATTCTCCGCGCCCGGTCAGCTCCATCCAGTGCAGCTGAAAAGGTGCCGCCACCGCCCGCCGGGCGATGGCACTGATCCGCCCTTCACCACTGAGGAGCTCGAGCAGGGCGCCGCGCTCACCATAAGGGCGGCGATGCAGAACATAGACGTGGCTGGCCTCAGGCTTCGTCGCCATAACCCAAGCTGCGCAAGGCGCGCTCGTCGTCCGACCAGCCACCTTTGACCTTGACCCAGAGGCTGAGCATGACTTTCTTGGCGAAGAGTTTTTCCATATCGACACGCGCCTCACTGCCGATGCGCTTGAGTCGTTGTCCACCCTCACCGATGACGATGGCCTTCTGACCATCACGCTCGACCAGGATGAGTGCCTGGATACGCAGCAGGCGACCTTCTTCGCTGAACTGCTCGATTTCCACGGTCAGTTCATAGGGAACCTCATCGCCGAGCTGGCGCATGACCTTCTCGCGCAAGACCTCCGCCGCCAGAAAACGCTGCGAGCGGTCGGTGATCTGATCGGCCGGAAAGAGCGGCGGTCGCAAGGGCAGGAAACTCGGCAACAGCGTCTCCAGGCGCTCGAGGTTGTGCCCGGTCAGGGCCGAGACCGGGACAATCTCCTGAAAAGCACGGCGCGCCGACAACTCGGCGATGCGCGGCAGGAGCTGCTCCTTGTCATCGAGCTGGTCGACCTTATTGAGCACCAGAATGACCGGACAGCTGACCTCCTGCAGACGCTCGAGCACCCAGTCATCCTCTTCAGTATGGCGCTTGGCGTCGACCACCCAGAACACCAGGTCGACGTCGCGCAAGGCGGAGCGAGCGGAGCGGTTCATCACCCGGTTGATGGCCTTTTTCTGCTCCTGATGCATACCCGGCGTATCGACGAACAGAATCTGATAGTGCGGCCGCGTCAGAATACCGAGTATGCGATGGCGCGTCGTCTGCGGCTTGCGCGAAGTGATCGACAGTTTCTGCCCGATCAGGTGATTGAGCAAGGTCGACTTGCCAACATTGGGGCGACCAACGATGGCCACCGTACCGCAGCGATGATCAGACGGCGTCGCGCTGCTCCCAAAAAAACCATCGATGACGTCTTCACTCATCCTGCATCGCCTGTAACTGTTGATAGAGAAGCTCCGCCGCCTGCTGCTCGGCGATACGCCGGCTGCTACCGCGACCATGAGCGCTGCAGGGCGGATCCTGCACACTGCACTGCACTTCGAATTCCTGCTCATGCGCCTGGCCATGCGTGGCCAGCACCGCATAGATCGGCAAGGCGCGACGCCTGGCCTGCAACCACTCCTGCAGTCGCGTCTTGGCGTCTTTTTGCAGCATCGCTGGCTGCATATTGTGCAGCCGCTCACCATACCAGTGCAACAAACAGCGCCGGCAGACCGCCATATCCTGACTGTCGAGATAGATCGCCGCCAGCACCGCTTCCAGCGTATCCGCTAAAATGGAGTCGCGGCGGTAACCGCCGCTACGCAGCTCGCCAGCACCGAGCATGAGATCGGCGCCGAGATCGAGCTCACGCGCCAGTTCCGCCAAGGTCGGCTCTTTGACGAGGCTGGCACGCAAACGCGTCAGATCACCCTCGCGCGCCTGTGGCATCTGCGCGTAGAGGGCCTCGGCGACGAGAAAATTGACAATGGAATCGCCGAGAAACTCCAGCCGCTCATTGTTCTTCTGACCATGAAGGCTGCGATGCGTCAGCGCCATCTCGAGCCAG
Source organism: Pseudomonadota bacterium (assembly GCA_021833365.1). Classification (GTDB taxonomy): domain Bacteria; phylum Pseudomonadota; class Gammaproteobacteria; order Pseudomonadales; family Moraxellaceae; genus JAJZHK01. Next base: position 32,733 of record JAKBFV010000023.1, read on the forward strand.
TGCAGCTGCCGAAACTCATAGTGCAGACGCTGCTGCAGACGCACCCAGGACTCAGTGCTTGCCGGCACCAGACTGACTCGCGAAGTTGTGGCTGAAGTGCATGACGACATCGAGGTTACCGACAAAATTCTTGCGAATCTCATAGTCCTCGCTGATGCCATAGCCCTGATCATCGTGCGTACACTGGAAGTGATCGATCGGCACGGTGACGTGATTGATGTCGAAGCGTGTTGTCAGGTCACTGCACAGCTTGTCGCCGCCGATGTCCTGGCTGGCGACGTCTTTGAGCAGCTGGGTGGCGATGTTGCCGATCATATAGTGATCGTAATAAGCCGGAACGATGACGACCGCCACCTTGAGCAGAAAGGCGACGACGATCAGCAGCACGAGGGTGCCGGAAGCGGAGAACCCGGCTTGCCGCTGGCGATGATCAGGGGCTGACGACGACATCACGCTTCTCCAGAATCTGTTGACGATTCAACATAGCATCGCGCGACAAGCTGGGCAAATGCAGGCCAGGCTCTTTGTGCATCCAGATGAAGACCGCCTTGCCGACGATCAGGCGATCCGGCAGAAAGCCCCAGAAACGACTGTCACGCGAGTTGTCACGATTGTCGCCCATCATGAAATAACTGCCGGCCGGCACGTCGACCTGCCAGTGATGACCCGCGATATAGCGCCCCACCTCCTGGCGGATGATGTGATGCACGCCGGCGAGATTCTCATCGAAATACTGCTGCCAAGGGTCGATCTGCGGGATCTGCAACAGCAAGCGCTGCGCTTGCAGGCGGCCATTGATATAGAGCTGGCCTTCATCGAAGACGATGTGATCGCCAGGCAGACCGACCACGCGCTTGATGAAATCGACGTGTGGATTCTCCGGATAGCGGAAAACCATGATGTCGCCACGCTGCGGTCGCCCGAGCGGCCACCAGAGCGTGCCGGTGATGGGATTACGTAGACCATAGGCGTACTTGTTGACGATGATGTAGTCACCGATCTGCAAGGTCGGCAGCATGGAACCGGAAGGAATGGTGAAAGGCTCGGCCAGAAAGGAACGCACGACGAAGACGATGGCCAGAACC
>JAKBFV010000024.1 GCA_021833365.1 Pseudomonadota bacterium
CGAGACCATGTTGTAAGTCGTCTGCAGGGCATAGCTCATCTGGTAGGACGCCGTCACCGAGATGTCATAGTTGAGCGAATAGCCGAGGCCTGCCGACATCGACATCGTATCACCCGGCTGGAAGGAGGTGAGAATCGATCCGGCGCGATTCTGATTGAGGCCATTGACAGGCAGACCGATGGTATCGGACAAAGAGCCGAACAAAACGACGGGATCGAGCACATCGCTGAAACTGGCACCGCCGGTGACGGCATAATAGCCTTTACCCGTCGATAGATCGGAGTTCAGATTGATCGTATAAGGACTCACCCCGGAAGCGGTCGAGAAGACGCCGAACAGGGTCGTCGACATAGCGCCGCGCTCCACCGGCACCGGCTGCCAGCGCGCCGCGAAGGAAACGTCGCCGAGCGCCATGGTGGTCAGATTGTTGGTCGAGTCGTACTTGGCGACCATGGGCAAGGTCGTATTGAAGGTCAGGTTGTCCTTGACGCCATAATCCAGAGACAAGGTATTGGTGACCGTACTCTGCGCATCTTCCTCGATACGGAAACGCGAAATCGCCGAGGAGTTCGAGGTCAACGCGATATCGATGGCAGCGTTGTAGTAGTAAGTGTAATCGAAGGTGTAATAGAGGGTCGCATCGCCTTTTTTGAGCAGAGAGTAGGTCGGCTGCGAAGCATCGAAGACCTGTTCGAGATTCTTCTCTGAAGATGCGTCGGTGGCTTGTTGCTTAAGCGCCGCCTCTGCCTTCTGGCTCGATCCTCCTGCCGCTGCCGAGGTATCAGTGGCGGGGGCTGGCGCGCTAGCCGTAGCGGGCGTGCTGGCCGGCGCAGCTGCGGCGCCGGTCGCGGAGTTCGTCGCCGGAGCGCTGGAGCTGGAGGACGATGCTGGCGCATTGGCCGAAGCGTCCGTGCTGGCGTCTGCCGCCGCCCATTGCGTCAACAGACAGAGCGTCGTCATGACGCCAATCCCCCATCCCTTCATAGCTGCTCATCTTCCCAGAAAGATTCTTCTTATCGATTTCTCAGGCCCGGCATGGGCCTGGACTTTATAACAAAATTAAGGCGACAAGTCCCGTATGAATTGCGTAACCCCGGCCCTCAGCGCGTCCGGAAGTACATGCGCGTCGGCACCAGAATCGGCTCACCGGTCGTCGATCCGGTCGGCGCAAAGAAAGACCCGATGCCGACGTCCTGGACGAGATGCAAGGACACTGCCCAATCGGCACGATGCTCCATGCTGAAGGTCGGAATGACATCGAGCATGGACTCCTGCACCGCGATCCAGTTGATCAGATCATCGGAGACATAGCGCATATCGGCGTCATGCAGTTCGAGGTGATTGACCGTCTTTTCATTGGCATTGGGATAGACGAGAAACATGACGTTGCCATCCCAGATGGCCTGGAAGCGCGCCTGCGGAAAACTGATGTTGCCGAGCGCCGGATCTGCGACGAAGACGCGTTGATCCTGGATCTTTTTGACCACGACGAAATGCTTGAAGCCGGAATAGTGGATGGGCACGAGAGCCGGCGTATTCATCTCCAGATCTTTCAGCGTGCCGCGATAACCACCGCTCTTGTAGCCGAGAGCAGTCACCAGACGCTTCATGTCGAGCAGGGAAAAACCGCGCCGCTGGATGATGCGATCGCTCTCACCAAAGCGCAACAAGCCCTGCATGACCTGGCGTTCGTCAAAATCACGGTCGAGATAACCATTGAGCAGGGTGGTCAGAGACGCCGAACCACAGCTATAGTCGAAGGCCTGATGGACGATGCCATTGAAGGCCGTCACCGACAAGGGCTTGACGACGATGGGACGTTCAAATTCGGTATAACGGCTGTCGACACGCGAGTCCAGAGGCTCGCTGACATAGACCGTTCCCGGGGCGATCTCATGCACTTGCGCGATGTGCCCAACCCCGTAGAACACCAAAAAAGTACCGAGTATGATCGCAAGCATCCTGCTTTCTTCTTATTCGTGAGGCGTGAGGAATTTCAACACCCGTCACCGGGGCTGTCAATGCGAAGACAGAAACTAAAAGGCCCCTGACGGGGCCTTTTAACAACATCACAACAATCAATGACCGGCGATGGTGACCTTGGTGCCACTCATGTTGAGGCCGCTGATGCTGATGTTGCCGATCGGCGCCGATGCCGTACACCCGGAAGCGATACCCGAGCAGGTTTCGCCGAGGGTGACGTTGTTCATCGACACGCCGACATTGGTCATCGCCGCCGTACCGAAGCCGATGACGAGACCGGCAGAGGTCGCATCGACGGTGGTATCCGCCGCTGCTGCACCCGTACCCGTCGTCGTACCGAAGTCGAGGCCGGTGACGTTCAACTGGCCGATGCCGATACCTGGCGTCGACGTCGTGCTCTTGTTCGCCGCATCGACCACCACCACTTGGTTGGCGCTGCCATTACCGATGCTCAGGCTGGTCGCCGCCGAATCGGAGATGACCGCCATATGGCCCTGCGGGCTGACGTCACCCAACTGCAGGGTCAGGGTCTGCGCCGCCAGGGTCGCCGACACCGAACCCGGGGTGATGATCAGATTGGAGGTCGTCGGCGCTGCGCCACCGACCGAGGTGACATCGATACCGGAGAAGCTCAGGGTCAGGGCCGGCATCGACACGCCAACCTGCAACACTGCCTGGCCCGCCGAATTGGCACCGACGTCGACCGTCGTCACGATTTGATTGGCACCGCTGCTCAGACCGAGGCCACGGATGTTCAGGCTACCGGCCGCACCCGTGCCGCCCGTACCCGTGCCGTAAGCCGTTCCGGCGATACCGTCGGTGTCGGTATAGGTCAGCGCCGCACCGCTGATATTCAGCGTCGTCGAAATGGTCAGACCCGCCTGGCCCGTCGCCTGCTCGAGACCGGTGTCATTCAGAGCTTCCATGGCGTAGGCTCCAAAAGAAGCCAAAGACATTGCCGAAACGAGAGCTATTTTCTTGAACATGGAGTGATTCCCCGTCTTATTGTTATCCCGCATCCACCGTAGTGGTTGAAGGCTCAGCATCGTTATGATGTACGCCTTTCAAGTTAACAGACGTAAACTTGAATCGCAAGATCGAGAGCACAATTGTGTCGTTTTGCCGACGAGCGGTAACGACCGCGCACCGAAATGTCAATGCCCACGCACCGTGAACGTCGCCCCCGCCATGCTGAAACCGCTCACCGAGAAGTTACCGAGCCCCGGCGACGACGGTGTACAAGCACTCACCCCGACACAGGTCTCGCCCAGGGTCACATTGTTGATCTGCAAGCCGACATTACTCATCGCCGTTCCCTGAAAGGACACCTGCAGCCCCTGCGCGGTGGCATCGACGACGGTCTGACTGCCATTGCCCTGACCGAAGTCGAGCCCGCTCAGATTGATCTGACCGATACCGATCCCCGGCGCGCTGCTCGCCGACTGCTGCACTGGATCGACCAGCACCATCTGATTAGCGCTGCCGTTACCAAGGGACACCGCCATCGCTGCGGTATCGGTGAGCACCGCCACATGCCCCTGCAGAGCACCATCGCCGAGTTGCAGAGTCAATCGCGAAGGGGCGATCGTACCGCTGACCGAGCCCGCCGTGAGCAGGAGATTGGCCTGCGCCGGCACCTGCCCGGCAGGCGCGATGTCGATGCCGCTGAAGGCAAAGTTCAGCTGCGGAATCTGTGTGTCGATCTGCAGGATGGCGTGACCGCCGGCACCGCTACCGGCATCGATGGCGCTCACCCAGGGCTGCGTCGAGCTCAAGGCAAAACCACGCAAACCTATGCTGCCCGCCCCCTGCGCCACTGAAGCGCTGCCCAAGCCATCGGTATCGGTATAGGCCAGCCGCATATTGCTCAATTGCAACTGCAGACTGACCGTCAAACCTGCCTGCGCCACGCTGCTGGCGAGACTTTGATCATCCATGGCTTGCATACCCCAGGCTGGCCAAGCCAGGCACCCACCGAGGATACACAGCACCGCACGCCGTGATGCCATCTTACGACTCCCTGTCGTCCTCTCGCTGCGCGTCCTGCGCGGCGTCTTGCTGACGTAAACGACTATAGACCCATGTCCAGTGAACGAATGTCACATCTTGTAGGAGCTTTTGTAGAGGCTTGGTAAAGAAGGGCGAGCCCGTCGGCTACCAGAGAATAGGCAAGAAAAACCCGGGACGAGCCCGGGTCTTTTGCAGCGGATGTAACAGAACGCGGATTACTTGAGGGCCGACACGAAGATGTTGTTCTTGCCCATGGCCACGTTGACGAGAGCCACATCACCGACCGAAGCGGTGCTCGCCACGTCACCCATCTGGATGCCCTGGACATAGACCGAACCGATGGTGCTGGCGCTGGTGCTGATCCACAGAGCGCCGGTACCGGTACCACCGGTGTTCTGACCAGCGCTACCCTGAGCGGCAGGATCCTTGGCCGCGATGGTGTTCATGGTCGCGGCGTTGACCGAACCGATGGACACGGTGCTGGAACCCATATCGCTCACGACGATCTGCTTGGCACCGAAGACGATGGAGCCGTCGAGCGGATTGTAGATCTGCAAACCCTTGATGGTCACGCAAGCGCCGGTGCAGCCGGCATTGTAGATGGTGATGCCGTCAGCCGACAGCTGCGCACCCGCCACCTGGTCGGTGAAGCCCTGGGTGATGGTCAGGTTGGCAGCAGGAATGCTGACCGAACCGAGGTTGATGCCGAACATGCCGGTGCCACCGGAAGGATCGGTATTGGCGGTCAAGCTCGCCTGCGTACCATCCCAAGCGTTCAAGGACACCACCATCGGCGTGAAGGTCAGGCTGTTGGCGCTGATCGTCACGCGCAGAGCGGCCTGCGCCGGCACGGCGGGCGTCGTGCTGGTAGCAGCGACAGCGGCGGTCGAACCCATGCTCAACTGGATGTCGGTGCTGCCGCCGGTGATACCGACGTTCGATACCTGCAGGAAAGCGGCATTGGTGTAGGTCGTGGTCGGATCCTGGACTTTGCTGACGCCGGTTTCCGTACCCCAACGCAAGTAGCCGACGGTGAGGTTGGTGTTTTGCAGATTGATGTCGATACCGTCCTGACCGGTAGCGTTGGACATCGCCGTATCGGTCATCGCCTGCATCGCGTAGGCACCGTGAGCTGCCACCATAGCGGCCGCCAGGCCCAGCATTTTGATCGTCTTCATGCGAAATCTCCCTGAGATTTATTATTTTCGTATAGAGAACACCCCAACCCTGGGGGTCTTGTCACTTTCCCCGGTATCCGGGGCATCGCACTCTCACAACGGCGCCTGATCACCCGCAGATGATCAGGACGCACTCATGAGTCTTACTTGAGAGCCGACACGAAGATGTTGTTGGCGCCCATCTTCACGTTGACCAGGGCCAGATCGCCGACCGAAGCGGTGCTCGCCGCGTCGCCCATCTGGATGCCCTGCACCGCCACCGAGCCGATGGTGCTGGCGCTGGTGCTGATCCACAGAGCGCCGGTACCACCGGTCGCCATCTGCCCGGCACTACCCTGAGCATAGGGATCACCCGGAACCGCCGGCGTCGCCGTCGGATTGCCGGCCACCAGGGCCTGCATGGTCGCGGCGTTGACCGAACCGATGGACACGTCGCTGGCACCCATATTGCTGACGACGATGTTCTTGGCACCGAAGACGATGGAGCCGTCGAGCGGGTTGTAGATCTTCATCCCGGCGATGCTCAGGCAGGTGCCCGTGCAACCAGCATTGTGGATGCTGATGCCATCAGCCGACAGCTGCGCACCCGCGACCTGATCCTTGAAACCCTGGGTGATGGTCAGGTTGGCAGCAGGAATGCTCACCGTACCGAGGCTGATGCCGAACATGCCGGCGCCACCGGAAGGATCGGTCGACGAGGTCAGGCTGGCCTGCGTGCCATCCCAGGAGTTCAAGGACACGATCATCGGCGTGAAGGTCAGGCTATTGGCGCTGATCGTCACACGCAGAGCCGCCTGCGACGGCGTCGTCGTGCTCGAGCCCATGCTCAGCTGGATGTCGGTGCTACCGCCGGTGATGCCGACGTTCGACACCTGCAGGAAAGCAGCGCCGGTATAGGTCGTGGTCGGATCCTGAACTTTGCTGACGCCGGTTTCCGTACCCCAACGCAAGTAACCGACGCTGAGATTGGTGTTTTGCAGATTGATATCGATACCGTCCTGACCGGTGGCGTTGGACATCGCCGTGTCAGTCAGCGCTTGCATCGCGTAGGCGCCTTGGGCTGCCACCATGGCGGCAGCGAGGGCCAGAAGCTTCATGCCTTTCATTCTTGTCGTCTCCCTGGGTATTATTTTTCTAGGCCGTAATTTTTTGTAACGGCGAAGTGACAATAGTGCATTTGCTCGAAAAATCCAAGTGCCGCTCATCGGCTGCAAAAAAATTTATTCGCCGCCTCCGAACGGCTATGATCGCGCTTTGCAAGGATATGGCATGACCTCTCTCTACCTCGCCCGTCGCGACCAGGCACAGGCCCTGATCGATGACCTTCTGGCACAGGCCGATGCCGTCTGGCTCGATCTCGACCTCGCTCCAGGGCGCAGCCTGCTGGCGGCGGGAGCCACCCGCGAATACCACACTTCCGCCCCCCTGACCGCCGCTGCGTGGCAAAGCTGGCAGCCCGCGACAGCGACGACCGACCTGGTCTGCGGCTACCTCGCTTATGAGGCCAGCGATGCCGACCTCGGCGATGACGAGCGTCCCGGCCCGACTCTGCCGCGCGCCCTGCTGCGCCACTATCCCTGGTATCTGCTCATCGAGACAGAAGCCATCTTCTGGGTCGGCGACGCCAGCGCTGACGCCAGCGCTCTGCGTCAGTGTCAGGCACGCATCGGCGCACCGACAACGGCGGTGACCGACTTTTCCCTGACCCAGGCCTTCCGCGACACCTGCACAGCTGCTGATTACACCAGGCGCTTCCAGCGTATTCAGGACTATCTGCACGCCGGCGACGCCTATCAGGTCAATCTATGCCGACTGTGGCGCGGCACCTACCGCGGCGATCCCGTACACGCCTATCACCTTTTACGCCGCCTGAGCCCAAGCGCGCATGGCGGATTTTTGCGTGTCGCCGGGCACAGCCTGCTCTGCCGCTCGCCCGAGCGCTTCCTGCGTATCGCCGGCGACCAGGTCCTCAGCAGTCCGATCAAGGGTACCCTGCCGCGTCTGGGCGACGATGCCGAGCAGCGCGCGCGCCTCGCTGCGTGCGCGAAGAACCGCAGCGAAAACCTGATGATCGTCGATTTGATGCGCCATGAACTTGGGCGCTATGCGCGCACCGGCAGCGTGCGCGTCGCACCGCTGTTCGAAGTGCGCAGCACGGCACAGGTGCACCATCTGGTCAGCGACGTGCACGCCGAGCTGGCCGCCGGCGTCGATCCCTGGCAGGTCCTGTTCGGCTGCTTCCCCGGCGGTTCGATCACCGGCGCACCGAAATTACGCGCCCGCCAGATCATCCGTGAGCTCGAACCCTGGCAGCGCAGCGTCTACTGCGGCAGCATGTTTTACTGCCTGGCCGGGCAGATCGAAGCGAACATCGCCATCCGCACCCTGATCGCCGACAACGCCGGCGATCTTTGGGCCTATGCCGGCGGCGGCATCACCGCCGCTTCTCAGCCAGATGATGAATATCACGAGTGCGAGCACAAGATCGGCGCCTTTCTGCACGCCCTCGCGGACGCCTTTGCCAGCGCGCCTCAAGACGCCAGAAAAGACTGAATCTCCGCCTGCAGCTCGGCGTAGTTGTGGGTCACCGCGAACTGTGGAAACTCGGCGATGACCTGCGCCGGAGCGTCGAAGAAGATACCCTTGTCGGCCTCCTGCAACATGCCCGTATCGTTGTAGGAGTCACCGGCGGCGACGACCTTGAAGTTGAGCTCGTGCAGACGCCGCACCGCGGCACGCTTCTGGTCCGGCTGGCGCAGAACGTAGTCGGTGATCTCGCCATCGGCGGCCACTTCGAGACGATGACAGAACAGGGTCGGCCACCCCAGCTGGCGCATGAGGGGATGAGCGAACTCATAGAAGGTATCGGAGAGGATGATGAGCTGATGATGCTCGCGCACCCAGGCGAGAAATTCAGCAGCCCCTGGCAAAGGCCCCATGGCGGCGATGACCTGCTGGATATCTGGCAGACCGAGTCCATGGCGCTTGAGCAGAGCGAGGCGCTGGCGCATGAGGACGTCATAGTCGGGAATGTCGCGCGTCGTCGCACGCAGCTCGGGGACACCGACGCGATCGGCGACATTGATCCAGATTTCCGGCACGAGGACGCCCTCGAGATCCAGGCAGACGATATCCATGCAGCCTCCAGCGCAACACGATCGAGATTTCGGCGCCACTGTAGCGATCCGGCGCTGGAAAGGCAATCCTACTGGCGGCGCAACGCGCCCATCCCTGCTGGCCATGCTGAAGCTTGCGTGTGCGCTGCCCGCATGTGCGTTACAATGCAGTTTCACCCGTGTCTGGAGTCACCCATGTCCGCTTTCGATCTGGCTCACTGGTCCACCCATCTGCAGGGACAACGTCCCCAGGACATCCTCAAGACCGCACTCAGCCATTTTCCTGGAGCGGCACTGTCTTTCAGCGGCGCCGAGGATGTCGTGCTGATCGATATGGCGTGCAAGACCGGTCTGCCCTTCCGCACCTTCACCCTCGACACCGGCCGCCTGCACGCTGAGACCTATCGCTTTCTCGAGCGCGTGCGCGAGCACTTTGCCATCGACATCGAATTTTGTTTTGCCGAGCCCACAGCTCTCGCCGAACTGACGCGCAGCAAAGGGCTGTTCAGCTTCTACCGCGAAGGGCATAGCGAATGCTGCGGTATCCGCAAAGTCGCGCCCCTGCGCCGCCATCTCGCCGGCTTTTCAGCCTGGATCACCGGCCAACGCCGCGACCAAAGTCCGGGCACGCGCGCCGACATCGTCGAGGTGCATGCGGACACCAGCTTCGGCGACGCCGCTCACCCCCTGGTCAAGTTCAATCCTCTCGCCGGCTGGAGCTCGGACGACGTGTGGAACTACCTGCGCGCCTTTGAACTGCCCTACAACGAACTGCACGAACGCGGTTTTGTGTCGATCGGCTGCGAGCCCTGCACACGCCCCACGCTACCTGGACAGCACGAGCGCGAAGGGCGCTGGTGGTGGGAGGAAGCGACCAAGAAGGAATGCGGTCTGCACCTCGGCAATCTGCAAGCACCGACCTTGTGAGGGATAGGGCGATGCATGGGGCGAGTCGGGATGAGGCTCAGGCGGCGTGTTCGATACTGACCTCGGCATCGACCATGCCTGGCGTATCCTGGATGGCATGGATGTCGAGGTGACTGATACTCAGCCCCATCGTCTGCAGGCGGCGCAGCAAGGCCACCAGGGTGTCAAAAGCCACGCCCTTGTAGACGACGACCTGCAGGCCGGCCTGATGGCTTTCGGCGGCAGCGGCCGGCATGCCGACGGCGACGGCAGCCTGGGTGAGGATCTGATCGAAAGGCTGCGCCAGAGCCTGCTCCTGTAGCGCCACCCGCGCCAGCTCAGGCTGGTTTTGCTGCAGCAGTTGCGCCGCCTGCAGGTTTTGCGCATAGGCGCGCTCGACGCGCTGACGCCAGTGCCAGCCCGGTAGGACGACGAACTCGATGAGCACGCCCAAGGTCAGGATCACCGCCAAAAATTGCAAGGCCTGCTGCTCACGTCGTTGCAAACCGGCGTAATAGCGCTGGCCTTCCATCCACAGTTCCTGCACGCCCTCACCCTCCCTCAATCATGAAACTGCAGACTGACCACGCCATGTGCATCAGCCGCCGACGTCTGCACGCTGAATCCGGCCTGCTGCAGGCTGGCGCGCAAACGCGCTTGGTGCGGGGCATCGACGACGAGTTCAACCTCGAAGCCGGAACGCGCATCATAGCTGATCTTCAGCGGCGCCGGCAGGGCCAGGGCGTGCAAGGAGCGCGCTAGCGCCTGCATGCCTTTGAAGATATTCGTAGGCCCGCTCTGGCCTTCATTGAGATGTCCCTCGATCTGCAAGGGCAGATTGACGATGCGCGTATCGCCTGGGAACAAGGTCTGATACGTCGCCACATTGGCACGCGCCAGACGCTGCGCCAGGGCCTGCGTGTGCAAGGTGGCGGAGAAGAAATCGAGAGCCAGCAAAAAGAGGGCAGCGAGAAATAGGGTCGCCACCTGCCACCAGCGCCGATCGATACGCGCCGAGCTGCGTTGCGGCTTGAAATCGCCTTGCAAAAAATTCATCGCTGCCGGCAAAGCCGGAGCCTGCGCTGCGCTGGCGAGAAGCTCGCTCCAGGTCTGTCCGTCCGCCCCGGCATCGACGGCATTGAGGGCGCCACGATAGTGCCAGTGCATCGCCGCATCCAGATTCAATTGCTCTTGCAGCCAGGGTAAATGTTCACGTGCGCAGGCATAGCCGAGCTGCGCCGTGCAGGCGATCAAAGCCTGATCCTGATCGCCCCAGACGATGCCGGCATCGGCGTTCGCCGCCAGCACCAGGGCATCGGCATGCACTTGCCCGACCTGAATCGCGCACGCCGCCAGGGCTTCCAGCCAGGACCGCAGGCGTTCGCGCTCGACCGCCATGAGCGGCAGTCGTTTGCGTCGACCCTCCCACTGTCCGAAGATGATATGCAGATCGTCGAGATCGCAGCTGATTTGATCCTCGATGAGAAAACGCAGACCCTCACGCCCCTGGCGCAGCTGACGCGGCTCGACGGCAAGTTCGGTGACGAAAAGATCGCTGCTGCGCAAGAGCAGCTGCACCGGCCGCGACGCCCACGTCTGCGCCAGCTCATGCAGCTGTGCCAGGGTCAGATCGAGCTGCTCTTGCCAGCCTGCGGCGTCAGCGTACCAGGCATCCCATCGTTCAGGACCCGCCGAAGCTGGACGCAGATATACCACCGCCATGGTTCAGATCTCCTCCCGAGAGTCCGCTATTATGACCGGCCGCATCCTGATTGGCCATGCCGTCGGCTTGCGGCAGCACCCATTCCCGGCGTAGGACCTGCAAGTCGCTGCTCGATTGCCGGCGAATCAAGGAGCGCATGGCGCGTACCTGGCCATCGATGACGGCGCGCACACTGACACGAAAATACTGCGTGTTGACGGAGAGCAGATTGCCCTGCTGCAGGGCGGTCTTGTCATTCAAACTAACCCCATTCAACAAGGGGCTACTCAAAAACGTATCGATATTGTTGAAGCCCTGGGGCGCCCCGGAGCGCATAACCCCCTGCGCCTGTACCGGCGAGAACCCGACGAACAGGGCCGCCATCACTTCTGGCTTGAGCGTATTGACATTCATCGGCGTGCCGCTCGGCAGGGCACAGAGCAGTGGCTCGAGCAGATGATAAGCATTGGCATCGACGCCACGCACCAGCATCAGCTCAGAGACGGCGGCAAAATTGCGATTGGCGGCACGATAAGGTGGATCGAGGCGCATATACCAGTCCGACTCGGCGCCACCGCTGCCGGTCGGCGTGTTGTCGCTATCCAGCCAGTCGACGACGGCGGAGGCGATATTGGGATCGAGACGTTCCTCGGTGAGCAGACGCTGGAAGACCGCCAGCGCCGCTTGATTGACCGCTCCACCGCTGTAAATATCGTTGAGATTGAAGCGCCCCTGCTCATCCTCGATATGTGCCGACACGGTACCGCCATCGACAGGAAAAGGCGGCCAGGTCTGCGCCCAGATCTCATAGGGAGTATCGACATTGCCCATCGCCGAGGCAGCGTCGTTACGGGCATCCTGGGCGAGCACTTCCATGGCGAAAGATTCGGCGGCGAGGTCATACTGCACCGACTGCTGGCCATCGAGCAGGCTCATGGTGCGGGCGATGGCGCGCTGCTGCATGACCAGCATGGCGGTGCACAAGGTGGTGGCGATGGCAACGATGAGAAGGACGGTCATCAAAGCCACACCGCGTTGCCTAGGAGCCACTATCCACCCCCGGCGGCAGCGCGTAAAGACGCCGCAAATGGCCAAAGTCGACGCTGTCAAACTGCACTTCTAAGGCGATCGGCAAGGGCTGCTGCGCGACGTCTTTTTGTGCGTCGACCGGCTCCGGCCAAACCTGCTGCCACAGTCCGGCGCTGTCGAGATAACGCAGTTGCCAATGACTGACGCCCTTGAGCACGACGATGTCATCGGGCTTGGCGCCCGGCGCACGATCGAGCTGAGTCCAGCTCAGGCGATGCAGGTCTCCGGAACTGACCTGGTAGCGCACGCGCACCAGCTCGCTGCGCACCTCACCCATGGGATTGAGCCAGCCACCGCGGGTAAACTCGAGATCAGCGCGCCCCTCGGCGTCGACTTCCCCCATCCAGGCCGGCAGCGGCCCGCCGAACTCATCGGTGATCGGACGTTTGACCACCTGTAAGACGTCGGCATCGAGCATCTGCAGGCAGCGCTGCAGATCATCGAGCTCGTGCAGGCGCGCCTGCGTCTGATCACGGGCGTGAATCAGGGTCGTCAGCATCTGCCAGGACAGCAGTGCCAGCATGGCCATGATGGCCACCGACACCATCAGCTCGATCAGGGTAAAGCCGCGCTCAGTAGACGACATGACCCTGCCCTTGCGGTAGCAGATGAACGTAACCGACCAGCGTATAGACAGGTTGCAAGGTCGCAAACAGATCCACCCGCGGACCGACCTGAACGTCGACACGACGCACCGATGGCGCCGGCGTCGGTGCAAAGACCAGATGGATGGCCCAGTGCTGACCACCGAGATCAGCCTGCTCATCGCGCCCGCCATTGTCAGGGATCATGCCGAGCAACTGCAGCTGCACCAGTTCATTACTGGCGACGATGGCAGCCAGGGTACGATCCTGCAGACTGGAGATCTGTGCCAGCTGGCGCTGTGCAGTTGCCAGCAGTCCCATGGCAGCGATGCTGGCGATGGCCAGAGCGACCAGGACTTCGAGCAGAGTGAAGCCTCTACGAGGCGGCCGGTGCATACGCCCCCTCCCGCACGTCGATATGACCGATGGCATCGAGAATGACCTCGGCGCTGTCGTGACCTGTCTCGAGGATCAGTGTCGCTGACGTGACTTCACCACTGGGCAGAAAATAGAGATCAGGATGAATGGCCTCTGCCCCCATCCCTGCCCCGCCTCCTGTCGCCGCCCCCATACCCGTCGTGGTCAGGGAAGATCCCTGACTGAGATCCGAGCTCGCCGCCACCGGCTTCTTTTTCAGTGCCAGCAGGCGCAGGCGAAGACCAGCCGGCAGATCATAGCGCGGCGGCATCCAGGAACGATTCTGCACCTGCTCCCAGACACCGGTGATCGTCTGCAGACGATACATCTGCACGCCCGTGACACCCACCACCACGCCCCAGACCTCCTGACGACCGACCGCCTCATCTTCGACATTGGCCAGCTGCGCGGCGAGCTGATCAGCGCCCTCATGCAGGACGTGTCGGCCCTGATCGAGGTCCATGTGCATGACGATGACGCCCGCCAGGATGGCGACGATCACCACCACCAGCAGCACCTCGATCAGGGTGAATCCCTTAGTGGGCATGGATATCGGCGTTATCGCCATCGCCCCCCGGGGCACCATCGGCGCCGAAAGAGAAAAGGTCATAGGGTTTGCCATCGGGGCCGGGATTGACGTACTGGAAGTCATTCCCCCAGGAATCCTTGGGCACATCCTTGAGGTAGCCCCCCGCCGCCCAGTGCTGCGCTGATTCGGGCTTGCTGACCAGGGCCGCCAGACCTTCCTGAGTACTCGGATATTTGTGGTTGTCGAGCTTGTACATCTCGAGGGCACTGGCGATCGACTGCAGACTCGCCTTGGTCGTCTCGACACGCGCACGCTCATCCTTGCCGACGACGTTGGGAACGATGATCGCCGCCAATATCCCCAGAATGACCACCACCACCATCACTTCGATCAGGGTAAAGCCACGCATTTTCCTGTTCTTCACGACACACTCCTTCATGGACGATATGAGCGATATGGACGACTTCAATGCACCAGATTGTTCATGCTGACGATGGGCAGCATGATGGCCAACACGATGATCAGCACCACCCCTGCCATCACCAGCAGCATCAAGGGCTCGAACAGCCCTACCAGGGTACTGATCAGACTCGACAGCTCGCGTTCCTGCATGGCGGCAGCGCGCTCGAGCATCTGTTCGAGTTCACCGGACTGCTCTCCACTGGCCATCATCTGCAGCATCATCGGCGGGAAGCGCCCGCTCTGTTCGAGCGCCCGCGCCAAGCTGCCGCCTTCGGTGACACTCACCGTCGCCTGGCGCACCGCCGCCTTGATCGACAGATTCGACACCACTTCAGCACCGATGCGCAAGGCCTCGACGAGAGGGACGCCACTGCGACTGAGGATGCTCAAGGTCGCTGCCAGTCGCGCCGTATCGGCATCGCGCAAGAGTCGTCCAATCAGGGGTAGGCGCAGGAGTAGTGCATGAAAGCGCTGGCGCAAGGCGGGCTGGCGCAAAGCACGACGCGCCGCATAGACGGCGCCGGCGATGAGCAGCAGAAAAAGCCAGAGCCAGTGACGCATGAGGTGACTGGTAGCGATCAGACCACGCGTCAACAGCGGCAGCGTCTGGTGCGCGGTATCGAAAACGCGGACGATATCAGGCACCACCCAGGTCAGCAAGGCAACGATGATCAGTACCGACATGCCGGTGAGCATGGCCGGATAGATCATGGCGTGCTGAATCTTCTTGCGTGTCTCCAGTCGCTTTTCCGTGTAATCGGCGAGCTGTTCGAGGACGAGATCGAGATGCCCTGATTGTTCACCGGCCGCGACCGTCGCCCGATAGATCTCGGGGAAAGCCGCCGGATACTCGGCCAAACCCTGCGCCAGGGTATAGCCTTCCATGACCTTGGCACGCACGGCGATCAACAGACTCTGCAACTGTGGCCGCGCATTCTGGCGCGACAGAGCACGCAGCACTTCCTCGACCGGAATCGACGCCTGGACCAGGGTGGCCATCTGGCGGGTGAGCATAGCCAGCTCGGCGGCGCTGATACGCGAGCGCCGAAAACCGCGCGTCAGTCCTTTTTCCTGCTCTGCCGCCGGCGTCACCGTCAGCGGCACCCAGCCCTTGTCACGCAGAATCTGCCGTACCTGCCGTTGACTGTCGGCCTCTTGCACGCCCTGGCGTTTCTTGCCGGCAGCATCGATACAACTGTAGTCAAAGGCCGGCATGCTCAATCCTCACGCGTGATGCGCAAAACTTCCTCGATCGAGGTGGTGCCCTGCACGACTTTGCGGAAGCCATCTTCACGGATGGAAGGCCCAAGCCGGCGCGCCGCTGCTTCCAGCTCGACTTCGCCGAGACGGGAGTGAATCATGCGCCGCAGGGCATCGTCGAAGACGATCACTTCGTAGATACCACTACGGCCGCGATACCCGAGGCCATTGCAGGCGCTGCAGCCCTGCGGACTGTACACCGTCACCGGCGTCGTCAGCCGCATGAGCGCGAGTTCATCGGCACTCGCAGGATGTCCCTGTTTGCAATCCGGGCAGAGGACGCGCACCAGACGCTGCGCCACCACGCCGATCAGCGAGGAGGCGAGCAGGAAGGGTTCGATGCCCATATCCTGCAGACGCGTCACCGCTCCCACCGCCGAGTTGGTATGCAAGGTCGACAAGACCAGATGTCCGGTCAGGGACGCCTGAATCGCGATCTCGGCGGTCTCCAGGTCGCGGATTTCGCCGACCATGACGACGTCGGGATCCTGGCGCAAGATGGCGCGCAGACCGCGTGCAAACGTCATCTCGACCTTGGGATTGACCTGCGTCTGACCGACCCCTTCGAGCTGATACTCGATAGGATCTTCGACAGTGAGAATGTTGCGACTACGATCATTGAGTTCGGTAAGGGCGGCGTACAAGGTCGTGGTCTTGCCCGATCCGGTTGGACCGGTGACCAGAATGATGCCGTGCGGCTTGAACACCAGATCGCGCAGACGACGATCATCGTCCGGGCTCATACCGAGGTGGGTGAGATTGAGGCGCCCCGCCTGCTTGTCGAGCAGACGCAGCACCACCCGTTCGCCGGGCCCGGACGGCATGGTCGAGACTCGCACGTCGACTTCGCGACCCGCCAGACGTAAGGAGATGCGACCGTCCTGGGGAATGCGCTTTTCGGCGATGTCGAGGCGGGCCATGACCTTGATGCGCGACACCAGCAAAGGCGCCAGCTCACGGCGCGGCGAGACGACTTCGCGCAGGACGCCATCGACACGCAGACGTACCGTCAAGCGCTTCTCGTAGGTCTCGATATGGATATCCGAGGCATTCTCACGCACCGCCTCGGTCAACAGAGCATTGATCAAGCGGATGATCGGGGCATCATCCTCCTGATCGAGCAGGTCTTCGGTCTGCGGTACGAGTTCGGCCAGACTGACCAGGTCGAGCTCATCACCGATACCGGCGGCGATGGCCTGTGAGCCGCTGCCATCGCCTTGATAGGTACGCGCCAGCAGGGCTGCGAAAGCTTCGGCATCGAGCGCCTGCAAGGAAAAATGCAAACCGAGAACACGCTGCAGCTCGACAAAGACCGGCAAAGTCAGGGGACCGCTATGACAGACTTCCGGCGGCGACTCAGGCGACGCCTGGCGCACGATGACACCATGACGCTTCGCCCAGGAGTAAGAGAATCGCTCATGCAGATTTTCCGCTATTGCTTCCACGCTTCCCCCCCTCGCAGACCACGCCCCGCAGTGTAACGAGGAATCGACAACTCCACCAGCGCATCACAGCGTCGCCCGCCACTCTGCTGCCTACAGCTGACGATGTCAGGATGATCGGTTAGACTGCTGCACAGCAACAGCCAGGAAGATGGAGACATGCATAGGTGGTGGGGGCGGCAACAATGGCAACTGGACGAGACCCTCGCCTGGAATCTCGCCGAACTGCATCTGAGCGTCACCCGCTTTGCCCAGGAATGGCAGCTACGCATCGTTCAGTCGACACGCATCTCGGAAGAGCAGAAACATTGGCAGTTCCATGGCCACAGCGCCCCCCTCGATCTGCCCGGCATGGAGTTACGCCGTCATATCAGCGGCGATACGCACGACAGCCTGCAGCTTCTGCCTGCTCTCGCCGATCGCCCGGTCGTGGTGCGTCCCGCCTACCCCATCTATATCGGCGCCCAGGTCAGTGTTCTGCTCCATATCAGCACGCCTGTGTGGGTCATGCTACGTCAGGATGAGAGTGGCCCCAGTCTGCTCGATATTCCCATCACCCGCCCTACCGACAGCTGGCTCGGCGCCAATACGCGGGAAGGCGAGATCTGCTACGCGACACGTGTCTTTGGTCGCTTACACTTGCATGAGATCAGTCTGCACCCCTTTCGTGCGGTCACCCCGGTACGCATTCTCAATGACAGTGACGCGGCCTTTCCTCTCGAACGCCTGGCTGTTCCCGTACAGCTCTTGCCCCTGCACATCTCGGAAGCTGGCCGCTTATGGACACCGACGCTGAACCTGCGTTGCCACGCCAGCAGCCAGCACGCCGAGATCCATGTCGCCCGCGACGTCGACGCCATGGCAGGCCCCACCACGCTCCTGACGCCACCGCGCACGCCCCTCGGCGGTGGCAATCTCATCCGCGCTCTCGACAGCCTGATCGCCTCCCGGAAGATCGCCTCATGACCCTGAGTCATCTCGACCTCAATGACCGCCTCCTGCTGATCACCCGCGCCAGTCTTCTGCTCTTGCTGGGCTGGGTCTGCGCCCGCCTGCTGGCGACGGCCTTCGCCCGGTTCACCCGCGCAAGGCTGAGCGTGCATCATATGACCATGGGGCGACGCGCCATCTTCTACCTGGTCTTTCTGCTCTTTTTCACCTCCTCCTTGCACGAACTCGGTATCCGCCTCAGTACCCTGATGGGCGCTGCCGGCATTTTGACCGTCGCGGTCGGCTTCGCCTCGCAGACCTCAGCGTCGAATCTGATCAGTGGTCTGTTTCTGCTCGGCGAAGGAGCTTTCGCTCTCGGTGACTGGATCCAGGTCGGAACGACCCTGGGCGAGGTCTTGTCCATCGATCTCCTGTCGGTCAAATTGCGTACGGTCAACAACCTCTTCGTGCGCCTGCCCAATGAAATCCTCATCAAGTCGGAAGTCACCAATATTTCGCGCTTTCCCATCCGTCGTCTCGACCTCAGGATCGGTGTCGCCTACAAGGAAAACCTCGGTCATGTGCGCCAGGTGCTACTGCAACTGGCTGAAAGCCTACCGCATAGCCTCGATGAACCCGCCGCGAGCGTGCAAGTCGAGGAGTTTGCCGCATCGAGCATCAACTTACGCTTCTCGATCTGGGTGCAACGCGAACACTATATGGACATGCTCGGCGAGATTCATGAGGCGGTGAAAAACTGTCTCGACGCTGCCGGCATCGAGATTCCCTTCAATCAGATGGTCTTACACATCGAAAAGCCGTGACGCTCAGAGCATGCCGAGCAATTCGTCGAGTATGCGCCGATCGACTTCATTGAGGCCGGTAAAGCGATAGCCACAGCGGTAGTCCTGCGTCGCATCGGCGTACTGGCTCCACACCGACACGGCATCGAAACTCATGGTATTCGAGCCTTGCAGGGTCTCGGGCAACACCATGCTATAGCTGAGCTCCTGACCAAGAATCTGGGCCTCACGCGTCACCAATTTGAAGCCATCGCGCGAGAGATTGGCCATGCGCCCGATATTGCGCCCAGTCGCCCGATCGAAAACACGCAGTACCGCCGACACCGATTTGCGCTGCATACGGCGCTCCTGGCTGACTGCGGCGGCAGGTGAGTGACTGGCCAGCGGACGCAACACGATGACGGCACCGGCGAAGCTTTCCTCCGGAGCATTGATCGGGCGTGCGCTGACCTGCACCGGGGTGTATTCCGCACCATTACGCAGGAAGAAAGATTCCTGAGCATCGACCGCCAGCCCCTGGCGGCAACCGAGAAAAATGCTGCTGGTGATCCAACTCTCACGCTCACCGACGGTATTGCCGCTGA
Source organism: Pseudomonadota bacterium (assembly GCA_021833365.1). GTDB lineage: Bacteria > Pseudomonadota > Gammaproteobacteria > Pseudomonadales > Moraxellaceae > JAJZHK01. The sequence continues at coordinate 18,996 of JAKBFV010000024.1, forward strand.
TCACCTCCATGATCGAGCGTCCTTCGATGGGATCGAGGCGCAAAGACAACATCTCGCGCAAGGCCGGATTGAAATAGGTGATGCGACCACTGGCATCGACAGCGACGACCGCCTCGCTGAGCGCCGCCAGCAAGGAGGTATTTTGTGCTTGCAGAGCGCGAATTTCCTGCAACTGTATCTGCAACTCCTGACGCTGGCGGGCGAGGTCGAGAAAAACATTGACCTTGCTCTCGAGCACGACAGGATCGAAGGGCTTGTTGATATAGTCGACGGCCCCCGACTGATAACCACGGAATGCATAGCTGGCGTCAGTGTGAATGGCGGTGACAAAGATGATCGGCAAAGTCTGCGTTTTGCGGTTGCGCCGCATCAGTTCCGCCACCTCAAAACCATCCATGCCCGGCATCTGTACATCCAGCAATACCAAAACGACATCATGCTTGAGCAGGAGACGCAGAGCCTCATTGCCCGAAGATGCTTTGATGATCTCAAGACCAGGACGCTCGAGGACGGCCTCGATGGCCATGATATTTTCCGCTCGATCATCCACCACCATGATACGCTGCATTTCAAATCCCCAGATATTCCCGCAGACCGGGCATGATGTCCTTGAGACGAAGAACGCGGTCAGCCACACCGCGCGTGATCGCCGCCTGCGGCATGACCGCAGCCGCTGCCTCCTGTGGGTCCTGGACGATGGTGCGCCCGCCGACTTTCTTGATCATCTCCAGACCCAATGCGCCATCTTCATTGGCGCCGGTCAACAGCACACCGATGAGACGCGCTCCCAGCACTTCACTGAGGCTGAGCATGGTGACATCGATCGCTGGACGACAATAGTGCACAGGCGCCGAGGTGCATAGGGCAAAACTGCCATCTTTTTCCATGAGCAAATGATAATTGGCCGGCGCCAGATAGACACAGGGCCAGCTCAGAACCTCTTTATCCTCGACCTCACGTACCGGTATGGAACAATATCGCCGCACCGAACGTTCGAAAGAGTGGTGTGTGTCATGATTTCTGTGCAGCACGATGAGCATGGGAACCGGAAAAGCATCGGGAATATTTTTCAGCAATTGCAAACAGGCCTCGACCCCGCCCCAGGAGGCCCCGATCACGACCATGTGCTCGGGCAGCGTCGGAGCCACCACGTCAGGCTTCCTTTTGCGAAGCAGCCAGCATCTTCTGCAACTCGCGCATAGACTCCTGACTCTTGCGCAACTTCTCTTCGAGTCGCCGCTTTTGCTCGTCAAGATCGAGAAAAAACCGCACCTTGTGGCGCAAGACCGTCGCATCGAGGGGCTTGAACAGATAATCCACGGCGCCGACATCATAACCACGACTGACGTAGCGCGACTCTTTGCTGATCGCGGTCACAAAGATGATCGGGATCATGCGCGTACGCTGACTCTTGCGCATCAGCTCGGCGACCTCGAAACCATCCATCTCCGGCATCTGCACATCGAGCAGAACGAGGCTGATTTCATGGCGCAACAAGAGGCTGAGGGCTTCATTGCCGGAAGCGGCGCGCAGCAAGGAACAGTCAAGATCCTCGAGAATGGCTTCGATCGCCACCAGATTCTCCGGGTGATCATCGACGATGAGTATGTTTTGTTCTTTGCTCATGCCCCAAACCCTCAGTAGCGCTTACGATAAATTTTATGATGGACATCGACGACCTCGAAGCTGCCCTCGCAGCGCGCCGAGCGCAAGCTTTCCTTGCTGCCGAGGCAGAGCATCCCCCCCAGATCGAGGCTTTCGTGGAACAAGTCGAAGACCCGTTGTTGTAAGTTCTTATTAAAATAGATCAACACATTACGACAGAAGATGACCTGCATCTCGCCAAAAACCTGATCCGTCGCCAGGTCATGATCAGCGAAAATCAGATGCCGTTTGAGCACAGCGTCCATGATGACATTGTCATAGCGCGCCGTATAGTAGTCAGAGAAAGCCGCCTTACCGCCCGAACGCAGATAGTTCTGGGTGTATTTTTTCAGCGCAGACGCCGGAAAAATACCACGCTTGGCCTGCTCCAACACTTGATGATCGATGTCGGTGGCATAGATATGGCAACGTTCATAGAGACCCTCCTCCATGAGCAGAATCGCCATCGAATAGATCTCTTCGCCGGTCGAGCAACCCGCATGCCAGATCTTCAGATAGGGGTGGGTACGCAACAACGGCACCACTTTGTCACGAAAAGCCTTGTAGAACTCCGGATCGCGGAACATCTCCGTGACATTGATGGTGAGATCGCTGAGCAGATGCGCAAAGGCGGCACGATCACGCAGAATTTTGCCTTGCAGGAGAGAGACGTGCTCGATGCTCTGCATGGTCAGATGGTGCTGGATACGCCGGCGCATGGAGGCCTGACTATAGGAGCGAAAATCGTAACCATAGGCCTGATAGATGGCCTCGAGAAGGAGTTCGTATTCGATCTGGTCGACGTCAGGCTGCAGATGCGGATCCACGCTCTTACCCCCGCTGCTGTAGCCAGACCCGCATCAAGGACTGCAATTTGTCCATATTGATCGGCTTGGCGATATAGTCGTTGGCACCGGCTTCCAGGCATTTATTGCGATCTTCCTTCATCGCCTTGGCGGTCAGGGCGATGATCGGCAGCTTGCGCCAACGATCATCGGCGCGCAAGCGGCGCATGGCTTCATAACCATCCATCTCCGGCATCATGATGTCCATGAGCACGAGATCATAGTCGCCTTCGGCCAGTGCCTGCAGCGCCTCCTTGCCATTGTTGGCGACCTGAACCTGGCAGCCCCACTCTTCCAGACCCGCCGATAAAGCGTAGATATTGCGCATATCGTCATCGACGACGAGAATGCGCCGGTCACTGAACAAGGCATCACGATGCGCGCTGACCGCGCCGTTGTGGGGGCGGCCATGCCCCTGACTATCGATCCAGTGCAGGAACAGGGAGACTTCACTGAGCAGACGCTCCGCCGAGCGCTCAGTTTTGAGGATGATGCGGTCGGCATGACGGCGCAGACGCGCCTCTTCCTCGCGCGACAGATCGCGCCCGGTATAGACGATGATGGGCAGGTCACGCAGTCCCTCCTGCGCATGCAGCTTCTCAAGCAAAGAGAATCCATCGGTGTCCGGCAACGACAGATCGAGGATCATGCAATCGAAACTCTCCTGTGTTAGCGTCGCCAGAGCCTCCTCGCCACTCGCGCAGATAGTGACCTCGACCTGATGCTCGGCAAACAAGGCGATGATCGCCTCGTTTTGCAGATTGCTGTCTTCGACCACCAACAATTTACGCATGGGCCGACTGCTCTGCTGCAAGAGCTTGGCAAACATCGACTGCATCGCATGCGGATCGACCGGCTTCATCAGATAATCCTGAGCACCGAGGCCGAGCGCCTTGTCGCGCTCATTGTGACCGGACAGAATATGCACGGGAATGTTAGCCGTGGCAGGATCAGCCTTGAGTTCACGCATCACCTCCAGACCATCGATACCGGGCAGGCCGAGATCGAGAATGAGGGCGTCCGGTTGGAACTCGCGCGCCATCACCAGAGCTGTCTCGCCGTCATGGGCGATCAGGGTGCGGAAGTGGTAGTCACGTGCCAGATCGACGAGAACCTGTGCAAAATTGACATCGTCATCGACCACCAGCAAAGTGCGTGGCTCGTCCGGCGCTTTGCTGCTCACCGTCGTGCTCGCGGGCAACGCTGCCGACTCAGGCAAGAAACGGCTCGCCGGGGTTTCGGTCACCGTCGCCGCGTGTCCCTGCGGCAAGTACAGGGTAAAGGTGCAGCCCTGGCCCTCACCGGCGCTGAACAGACGCACCTCACCACCGAGCAGAGACGACAGCTCGCGTGAAATGGTCAGCCCCAGTCCAGTACCGCCATATTTGCGCGAAGTCGTGCCATCCGCCTGTTGGAAGGCCTCAAAGATGAGCTCCTGCTTCGCCGTCGGCACACCGATGCCGGTATCGATACAGGAAAAAGCCACCAAAGTCTCGACCGGCTGCTGCAAACGACGCAAGGGGGTGGCATCGACGACCGGATGGATACGCAGGGTGACGCCACCTTGATGAGTGAACTTGAAGGCATTGGAAAAGAAATTGCGCAGGATCTGTTCCAGACGCTGACGATCGGTGTAGATGCACTCCGGCAGACCTGGCGCCAGCTCCACCTCAAAGCGCAAGCCCTTATGCTGGGCGATGTGGGCGAAACCGCGCTGAATATCCTCGACAAAATCACTCAGCTTCAAAGCATCGATGACCAACTGCATCTTGCCCTCCTCGACCTTGGCGATGTCGAGGATGTCATTGATCAGGGTGAGCAGATCCGCACCGGCCGAATGGATGACCTGGGCATGCTCAACCTGCTTCGGCTGTAGATTGCCTTGGCGATTTTCGGCAAGAGAATTCGACAGAATGAGGATACTGTTGAGCGGCGTGCGCAGTTCATGCGACATGGTGCTCAAAAATTCCGATTTGTACCGGCTGGATTGCTCGAGCAGGCGATTTTTCTCCTCCATCAGCTCCTGCGCCCGCTCCAGTTCCTCATTTTTTGATAGCAGCTCATTGCGTTGCTCAGCCAGCAAACGCGCCTGCGCCTCGAGCTCTTCATTGATGACGCGCAGTTCCTCCTGCTGCGCCTGCAGACTCTCCTCAGAGGCGCGCAAGGCCTGCGCCTGCGCTTCGAGCTCACCATTGGCGTGGCGCAGTTCCTCCTGCTGCTGCTGCAGCTTCGATTCCGAAGCGCTGAGCTGAATAGCCTGCGCCTCGAGGTCCTCATTGACCTCACGCAACTGCTCCTGCTGCTCCTCCATCAGACGCGCCTGCCCCTGCTGCGCTGCCAGGGCATCGCGTACCGCCTGCCGCGAAATGGCCGTAGCCAAGGCGATAGCGATACTCTCGACCGACAAACGCAAGATCTCCAGATCATCGGCGTCAAAGGCGTGCAGGGTACCGATCTCGAGCACGCCTTGCAGGTGTCCTTCATACACGATGGGGGTCACGACGACCTGACGCGGCGTCGTCTCGCCCATACCCGAGGCGATGCTGAGATAATCGTCGGGCAGCTTCTCAATAAGGATTTGCTGGCGTTCGAGAGCGGCTTGACCGACCAGTGATTCGCCGAGGCGGAAGGTGTTGGCAAGATTCTTGCGCCGCACCAGGGCATAGCTGGCCTTGAGCTGTAAAACATCCTGCTCATGTGAATAGAGCAGGCCGACCTGCGCATGCAGAGCCGGCACCAGGTGATTGAGAACGGCTTGCGCGATCTCCTGCTCACCGAGATCACCACGCATGTGCGTGGTCAGATCAGCCACCGCGCCTTTGACTCGCTCGGCGCGGCGATCCTCCTCAAAACGGCGCGCCAGGGCGTCGCGCATCTTGATCAAAGCGGCGATCAAGCGACCGAGCTCATCGTGCGAGCGCTTTTGCAAATCGACAGCAAAGTCGCCCAGCGCCATGCGATTGGCCGCTTCCGCCGCCAGCTGCAGAGGCCGCACGATCCAGTTGCGTATGGTCAAAGTCGCCAGCAGCAGCAGCAGAACGGCGAGCAAGCCGCCAAGACTCAGCCCGATCACCCATACGACACGGCTCTGCAGCTCGATGGCAGCGAGACGTGTATCGAGGAGATGGATGGCCTGATGGCGCAAGGCCTGCACTTCCTCATCGAGGTGCAGACCGAGCGCGCGTACCATCGCTGGAGCGATCGCATGCACTCCCGGCAAACGCCCATAGACCGCCGCTTCGCGCTGCGCCTGGGCAAAGCCGGCATAGGTGCGAAAATCCATCAACAAAGCTTGCGTCTGCGGCGACAGATCACGATCGACTGGCGGCAACTGCGCCAAGGCGCGCTCGATCTGCGCCGACAAGGCGTTGGTCGCCAGCAGACTAGTCTCGGAAGGCGACTGCAAGGTCTGCTCCTGGCGCGCCTCAAGCGCATACAAAGACTCGCGCGCGCGCTGCAGACGCTGGATGAAGACGAGATCGGCATGGCGCCCGACGGCGACCTGGCGCCCCATATCCTGGCTCGCCAGATAGGTAAATCCAAGATAGAGACTGAAGCCGAACAGGCCGAGCACGGCGATCGACATCACCTTGAACCACAAGGAGAGGTTGTGAAACCATTTCATAGGCGCGACCGACCTCGGTGAGCCCTTCGGGCTGTATTATTCTGCTCGGGCCGTGAACCGCCCACACTGTTGACGAAGTTAGCGAAAATAGCCCGCCAAAACAAGGGGCGCAGGCGGTATCAGCGACAAGGATGCCGCACAGAGCTTGACGCTCCGGCAAAAGATTTATACCATGCTGCGCTCCCTGTAGCACCCAAGGCTGGGTGGCAGAGTGGTCATGCAGCGGACTGCAACTCCGCGTACGCCGGTTCAATTCCGACCCCAGCCTCCATCTTCTTCTGAACCATCCTTCCGCATAGTCGATGCCGAGCGCGCTGATCCTTCCCCATCCGCCTTGAGCCGTCCGTCCTCTCTTGCTATAGTCGCGACCCCAGCGCCCACCTCATGCCGGCCCGGGTGGTGAAATTGGTAGACACAGGGGACTTAAAATCCCCAGGCCAGAAATGGCCGTACCGGTTCGATTCCGGTCCCGGGCACCATTTATATATACATCTCAAGACATCCAAGACAGTCGAAAATTGCCACCGACTCAGGTTTCGGTGCAAATCAACACATATTTGCTGTCCGTGACATGGATAAACTTACGTTTCCAGCACGCCTGCAGGTCTTGTTTGCGCATCAGTCGGCGGCTACGGTAGCTGGCCGGATGCGCATGAGACCGGACACCTCATCGATTGGGAAATGTCGGGCAACAATGACTTGGGCTTGGCCTCCGAGCTAAGCAAGGTGCGCCTGGGTAAGGCACATCCACACGTGACCACCTGGGCCGACAGCGTAGACGCCCAAACCCTCTACATCTCGGCCATCACTATCCTCGAAATCGAGATCGGCATCCTGCAAATCGAGCGCAAAGACCCAGCCCGAGGGGATATGCTCAGCGCCTGGCTGGAAAAGCAGGTCTTGCCTGAGTTCGAGGGGCGCATTTTCCTAGTGGATACGGCCATCGCCCGGCGCTGCGCGACTTTGCATGTTCCTGATCCTCATGCCGAACGGGATGCGCTCATTGCTGCGACAGCGTTGGCCCATGGCATGACCATCGTGACCCGCAACGTTGCAGACTTCCGCACAACCGGCGTGCCGTTGCTCAACCCATGGGAGGCTCCCCTTGACGCCGGAGCAGCATCAGCAGCCCATCACCCAGGCGAGTCATGGGCTGATGCGCGAGGCGGCGCAGAAGCTCGACCAGGCGACCGACGAAACCCAGCATGAGCGGCGGCAGCTCGCCGGCCTGATCGGCACGATCCGGAAGCGGGATGAGCAGCACAATTGGCTGATCTATACAGGGGTGTCGCTCGTAGAGCTTGCCGATCCGATGGAACAGCAAGGTAGCACCCGTCTGACAGGCCTACGAACGTTGCGCCGCTGATCCTGTGTCATTTTCAAAAGGCGATTGCACGAAATATCAGGAGTCGGTTGCACGGACGCGCATCACCGTTTGCCGACTGGTGCCCAGCTTGCGGGCGAGGGCTGAAACGCTCTCCCCGGCAGCCAGTCCGTCGCGCACGGCCTGCTTCTGCTGCTCGCTGAGCGTGGCTGGTCGGCCCAGCGTCTTGCCCTCTGCCTTGGCCCGGTTGAGGCCCGATTGCGTGCGCTCGATCAGCAAGTCCCGCTCGAACTGCGCCACGGCATTAAGGACATTCATCGTCATCGTGCCCGCCGAACTGGTGAGGTCAACGCCGCCAAGGGCGAGGCAGTGCACGCGCACGCCCATTCCGGCCAGCGCCTTCACTGTTGAACTGACATCAATGGCATCGCGGCCAAGCCGATCCAGCTTGGTGACGATGAGCACGTCACCGGCCTCCAAGCGATCCATGAGCTTCGAGAACCCCGGACGTTGCGCAATCGCCGTGCTGCCCGAAACCGTCTCCGTCACGATCCGGCGCGGTTCGACGTGGAAGCCAGCAGCCTCGATCTCTTGAATCTGGTTTTCGGTCGTCTGGCCTGTCGTGGACACGCGGGCATAGGCGAAGGTGCGCGGCATGGGTCGGAATCGTCCTTATAGGGTGTCCGAAATATCACATATGTCCGAAATGGTGTCAATCTAAATTCTGGACAGTTATTGTTCGCCCTGTCCGAAACCGTTCCATTTCGGACACCATCAGCGCAACAACGGAACAGCGAACCGACTTAAGCCGGAACCGCCGAAAATTCCGTCAGGCGGTCTTGACCTCGTTCAACAGGTCGGGGTGACGATCCAGCAACTTGAACAGCTTGACCAAGGCCAAGGGCGGCTTGGTCTTGCCGTTCTCATAGCGCGAGAACGCATTGATGCCACCGCCGAAGATTTCGGCGGCTTCGCGCTGGTCAAGGTCGAGCTTCTTGCGCACGTTCGTGATGAAACCCGGATCGACGATGGCCGCGTTTACTTGCTTGGAGAAGGCGCGCATCTCGCGCATGACGCGGTTCGATTCCGCCGCATCCAAGATCGACTCAGCGCAGGCCGGGCAGAAGTCGCCCGTCACCGCTGCGATGACGGTGGTTTCACCCTTGTAGGTGTAGGGCAGGTCGCGGGTGTCGTGGATCAGTTCCGCCGCGCCGCAGACAGGGCATTTCATGGTCATAGCTCCTTGAAGGACACGATCAGCACGTCATCAATGACCGTCAATTTCAGATACACGTCGCCCGCCTGCGTGCTGGGGCGGTACACGTCCTGCCATACCGTATGATCGGCATGGGTGGTCATGCTCTTGTGGAAGTCTGTTGCCGTGAGTGCCATCACCACGTCCAACATGTCGGAGAACCCAAGCCCCAATTCATTTGCGCCGGTACGCGCCGCGTGCGTGGTGCGCACCTTGCCCGCCTCTACCAAGGCTTTGACGACCGACAGCTTGCAGTGCGGGGTTCGTTTCTCCATAGACGTATTCTAACCTAGTTGGTTTATTTTGGCAAGTTGGTTAGCGGCGGAAATTTCTGGGATTCCGGCGTACAGCATCGCGCAGGGGAGTTCTGAGCAATTCCGGCCTTTCGCGGCGCTTCGTGCATAGGACTGCTGACACAGCCCGTTCAGAAGTCGGCTGCACACCGCGCGATCTGCCCCGTGAACTGGTGCAGTCGCCTACTGAAAATGACATCCTGTTGCAGGTGTATTTTTAAAAGTTGCATTTTATAAATCAGATGATGGCGGAATTAAGTATCGATAGGATGGCCTCCACTCCTTGCCGCATCGATATGCCAGATTGGATGTATTAACAACCAGTTACAGTGGGAGGGGCCGCCTGATCGAACAGCCAACCCTACCTGAGGCAGCAATGGCCAAGGCTGTTACACCACACCCGGAGACACGATCTAATGATGCGGACATTGACCTTTGTCCGCCACGCCGAAAGCGTGGCAAATGCCGGCGGCATCACGATGCCCCATGAATCCATCCCGCTCTCCGAGTTCGGCCACCTACAGGCCCAAGCACTGGCGGCGTCGCTGGATGCTGCACCGGCGACGGTCTTGGTGTCCGCAATGTTGCGAACGCAGCAGACCGCCGCGCCGCTTTGCGCTCGCTTCGGCGTCGTTCCACAGGTGCACCCTGGGCTGAATGAGTTTTCGGTGATCGACCCGGCGCTGATCGCTGGATTGGATGGCCCGCAGCGCAAGCCATTTGTGCATGCTTACTGGTCTGCGCCCGATCCACATCGACGCCAAGGCGTCAACGCGGATACCTTCGCCGAATTCGAGGCCCGCGTGTGCGGCTTCATGGTGGAAATGGATACCTTGCCGGATGCCGCCGTCATCGTCGGACATGGCATCTGGTTGGCCATGCTGCATTGGCTGCTGCTTGGCTACAACGCCTCTGATACTGCAGGGATGGCGGCTTTCCGGCGCTTCCAGCAGACGCTGCCCATGCCCAACTGCGCAGCTTTCAGCCTGACACACGCCGGCGGGAAACGGTGGAGCATCCAGCCCAATAAAAACCTGATGCGCCGTATTGCGGATGGGGATAGCGTCGAGTCAGCTGAGCGAGCTTGACCTAGCTGGCCATGAACTGGTCATCGATATTCCATGTTGTGTGTACGGAAAATGAATTTTTCAGGACCGACTAGTGAGATAATCGATGACACAGCCGATGCTTGGCATCGGTCACTCTGGCACATGGGAAGTCTTTTCCCACTCACAAGCGAGGTATGGTATGAGCGGGCTACCCCCCTGTCCCCAGTGCAATTCTGAATACACTTATGCAGACGAGGCAAACTATGTCTGCCCCGAATGTGCGCATGAATGGCCGCAGCAGAGCGCCACGCCCGCAGAAGAACCCGAACAGGTCGTCCGTGACGCACACGGCAACCTGCTCAGCGACGGCGACAGCGTGACCGTCATCAAAGATCTCAAGGTCAAAGGATCGTCGCTGGTGGTCAAGGTGGGCACCAAGGTCAAAAACATACGCCTCGTCCAGGGTGATCACGACATCGACTGCAAGATCGATGGCATCGGCGCCATGCAGCTCAAATCCGAGTTCGTCAAAAAAGCCTGAGTGCGACCAGGCCCTTACAAGGACGATAGCAGGCGCGGCCTCTCGATACCGTAACCCTGGACGAAGTCGATGCCGATCTCAGCCAGTTTGGCCAGGATGACGTCATTCTCCACATACTCGGCGATGGTCTGCTTGCCGAGCATGCGGCTCATCTCGTGAATGGACTTGACCATGGCCCAGTCCTGTTTGTCCGTATCGAGATGCTTGATGAAGCTGCCATCGATCTTGACGAAGTCGACTGGCAGATTCTTCAGGTAGGCGTAAGAAGACATACCGGCGCCAAAATCATCGAGAGCGAAACGGCAGCCGATGCGTTTCATCTCATGGATGAAATCGGCAGCATCGGCGAGGTTGGCGATCGCCGTCGTCTCGGTGACCTCGAAGACGATCTTGTTGCGCGGCACGTCATAGGTCATGAACTTCTCGAAGATGAACTCCATCAAGCCCTCGTCATTGAGCGAGTGCCCGGACAGGTTGATCGAAAAGCCGCCCAAATCGGCCACCTTCTCGGGGTGACGAATCATCCACTGCAGCACGTTCTCGATCACCCAGCGATCGACGGCGTGCATGCGGTTGTAGCGCTCGGCCGCCTGCATGAACTCGCCCGGCGAGATCATCCGCCCATCATCGCCCTGCATCGACAACAAGACCTCGTAATGCGCCCCATCGCGCTGCGCCGCTTCCGATAGCGGTGAAATCTTCTGGCAGCGCAGTTCCAGACGTTGTTCATCGAGGGCCTGATTGAGACGCGAGACCCAGGACATCACTTCCTGGCGCCGCGCCTGGTCCTGATCGTTCGGCAGCCACCACTGCATGCGCTGCCCCCCCGGTGTTTCCTTGGCGATCGAACACGCCGATTCTGCGCCACGCAGGAGCATATCGGCGGATTCATCGGTATGCGCCACGACCACGACACCGATACAACAGCCGAGATGAAAGGTCTTGTCGCCATAAGTGAATCGATAGTCAGCGATCGTCTGCATCAGCGTATTCAGCTGTGCCTGCGCCTGCGCCGGATCGATATCGAGAAGGAGAATGCCAAAAACATCGCCGGCAAGGCGCGCCAGCTTCTTGTTGGTATGCGCCAGGGCCTCGAGCAGTCCGACTAGATTACGCAGCAGGGCGTCGCCGGCCTCATACCCGGCATCTTTGTTGACGAGGCCGAACTGGTTGAGGTCGAGCTGCGCCAGAACGTGTTTGACGCGGGTACGGCGCGAATAGGCGAGCGCCTGTTCAACCTGATGTTCGAACTCGCGACGATTGATCAGACCGGTGAGCTCATCATGCATACTCGTCCAGGCGAGCTGATCGTACATATTCTGTACCATCTTTTCCATCGCCTCATCGACGGGAGACGCCGGCGCCATATCGAGCAGGGTGAGTTCTCCACCGTGCAGCAAGCGCGCCATGTCATCGATGGAAAAATCACTGACACGCATGCCTTGATGATTGACGAAGACGAAGCGCACATGATTTTGCCCGATCCAGGCCAAACGCATACGCTCGACCGTACTATGCGCGCGTTGCAGCTCGACCCAGTCACCGACCTGCAGCTGGCGGCAGCGCTGCCGCCAGCGCTCCATCCATGGCGTCGCCTCGACCTCATCCTCAACACTGCTGCGCCGCTGCGGAAACGGGACACGCGGCACGCCATCGGCATCACCGCCTTGTTCAAGCAGGAGCTTGAGGTCGGCACCCATGCGCATTTTATCGGCTGGCGAGACGCTGACACCACTGGCATGCAGGCCTTCCTTGATGCGGTGCACGAGCTCACGCAACTCGAGTTGACCACTGGCGGCATCGACATCACGGGCGAGCAGTTCATCGATCACCGACCAATGCTGGTGCCACTCGTCATGCTCTTCGCCATAACGCACATGCGTCATGATCAACAGATCGCGCCAGCCCATCTCGAGCAAGGTGAGAAGGACACGCGGCACATGCTTGCCAGCGAGGCGATCATCGATCTCCTCATCCACCCGGCGGCGCGCCAGATCACGCTTTTGCTCGCCCTCAGCGACCTGAGCGACACGCTGCAGATTGCGTTCGACCTGAGCGTCCTGACTCTGCACCAGGGCATCGAGCTGTGGCAGTACGGCAGCAAAGTCGGCATCCTGGGTCAAAGGACTGGCGGCCAGCTGCAGCAACAGCGCGTCGATCTGCTCGCGCTGCTGTGACGCCAGAACTTGTCCGCGCATACCGAGACGTGCCAGACGATTGAGCACCAGTCGCGCTGGATGGTCATCGAGTTGAAACAGCGGTGCGTTCTGCAGAACCAGCTTGAGAAGGGGGATCTTGAGGCTCTCAAACCATGGCTGCACGCCCTGCGCCAAAGAGTCGTTCGCCGTCATCGACTCGAGCAGGCCATCGACCATTTGACAGGTAGCAAGATCCTGGCGACTGAGGCTCTGACCACTCTGCGCCAGATTCTTTTGCAGATTCTGCAGCACATGTGGTGCATCGACCTCACCTTGCTGCAAGGTCTGCAGGGAAGTCAGCAGATCTTCTCGTGAGGCTACCTGCAAATGCTGTGCGGCCGTCACCGGCATTTCCTGCACCCACTGCGACAGCTCGGCGATACGCAAAGCCGTGGCGTAGGAGGCGCGTGCACGCGCCTGCAAGGCTGAAAACTCCTGCAAGGCGGAACTGGCGCCAGGCGCTGACACACCCACCTTCGCCTGGGCATCAGCGGCGAGTACGTCATCACTCGTCACCTTGGCAGGCACTGCCCGCGGTATGGCCGCTTGCGCTGGTGCGGCCGTATGCGATGGCGCTTTGTTAGCGGCCATCACCCGCGCCAGATCGAGCTCGGGCAGCACGCCATGCCGAATCAGGGTGACATTGAGGCTCTCATAGAGGCGCCCGAGCTGATCGAGTACCTGCTCAGAGAAAACCTGATAGATCATCTTCTCGACCGGCACGCTCAATGGCGGACCGACCAGGGCATACTTGAGCGCATCACAGGCGATCAGCGGTGCGAAGGGATTGAGCTGCTTACCAGCCGCCGCGCCCATCATATGATCAAGGCGCAACTGCAAGGCGAACAAACCTTCACGAAAACGCCCCTCGACCTTGGTGATCATCACTTTGACGACCAGCCAGCTCTCAAACTCTTCCTTGGCGATCAAGGACAGTTGCCGTATCTGCACCTGGCGCTCCACACCCTGGGCTTGGCCAGGGCGGGCAAAATGCAGAATGATCGGCTGGATATACTCATGGAAACGCTGTGCCACCACCGCTTGCCGCGCCTTGAAGGCCTGCCTGGCCTCATTGAGCCGCAAACGTTCGGCATCGTTGCCGGCCTGTTGCAGGCTGGCATCGAAAGCCTGCTGGATCGCCGCGAGCAGGCGCGTCACCGCCGCCTCGAAAAAGTCCAGACCCTGCTTTTGCAAATCCTCCAGGGCCTTTTGCAGCGGTGCCGGCAGGATCTTCTGCGGTGGCAAGAGAATCTCGCAGCGGAGAAACTCGAGCAAACGCTGGGCTGGCGTCAGAAAACGCACACCAAGGCGACCATGCTGCTCATGCTGCACCTGAATCTCGGCCTCATAGGCCGCCATCTCGCCCTCACCCGTACCGACACACAGGCGCAAACGCTCACCCGCGCGCGGCATATCGGCGGCGACACGCTCGAACTCGATCTGCGCTCCTTGCTCACTGAAGTCGCGAATCAGGACAGACCAGGATTTGCCTTTCTCATCCAGGACACTCGCCGGTACGGCGATGTTGGCGCGAAGATCTCTGCGCAGCTCCACCGGTATCTCCTCAAGCGCTCGACGCGATGATGAAGCGATCACTCCACCCCTGCGAGTATGCCTTCAGTATAACGAGACACCATGGATAGGGTGTAAGGATTGGGTGAAAAAAATGCAGCCCATCGGACGATGCACGATATCCGGCACAACTCGATCAAGCGGCCTTGCAGAGGCCGTCATGGATGACGAC